>NZ_JAHWBL010000003.1:0-131290 GCF_029493445.1 Nocardioides sp. ChNu-99
ACCGCACCCTCGCCGACGGCTGGGCCTACGCCCGCCACTACCCCTCAACCCAGCAACGCGACGACACCCTCGAGACCTGGCTGCACTTCTACAATCACCACCGGCCCCACACCGCCATCGGCGGCCAACCACCCATCACCAGGCTGACCAACGTCCCTGGACATCACAGCTAGCGCGGCCACCTCAACCACCGGGCCAGCGCGCGGCCACCTCGACCACCGGGCCAGCGCGCGGCCACCTCGACCACCGGGCCCAGCGCGCGGCCACCTCGACCACCGAACCGGGAGCGGGGTGGCGCGCCAGCGCCGCGTCCCGACACGACGCCGCGTGCCGCCCTACTCCACCGCCATCTGCCGCGGTGCTGACGTCTGACGCGGTGCTGACGTGTCTGGGTGCGCCGCCTGACGCGTGTGCAGTAGCCCGGACACCGCGTTACACGGGCGGGCGACCGGCCACGGACCGGCGACGGTGCGGGCGGATCGACCCCGCCCGCTACCTCACGCCACGTACGGCGCGGCGTCGCCGTCGGCGACCACGGGGCGGCCGGCGGCCTCCCAGTCGAGCATGCCGCCGTCGAGGTTCACGACGTCGCGGCCCTGCTGCGTCAGCCACGCCACGGCCTGGCCGGAGCGGCCGCCGGCCTTGCACACGACGAGCGTCTGCTCGGTCGGCACCTCGTCGAGCCGGGCGGGCAGCTCGTTGAGCGGCACGTGGAGCGCGCCCTCGATGTGGCCGGCGGCCCACTCCGACGGCTCGCGCACGTCGAGCACGGGCAGGCCCTCGGGCAGCGGGTGGGGCACGCCGTCGATGCCGACGGTGGGGATGGAGACCATGCGGCAACGGTACGACCCGCGGGCCACCTCGGGCGGGCCAGGGCCGCGCCCTACTTCAGCAGCTTCGACATCCGCCGGTCGGCGAGCGGCTTGCCGCCGGTCTGGCAGGTGGGGCAGTACTGCAGGCTGGAGTCCGCGAACGACACCTCGCGCACGACGTCGCCGCAGACGGGACACTTCTCGCCGGTGCGGCCGTGGACCGCCAGGTTCGACTTCTTCTCGCCCTTCAGCTCGCTGGCGGCGAGGCCGCGCGAGCGACGGACCGCGTCGCCCACGACGGCGTCGATGGCGGCGAACAGCTGGTCGACCTGCTCCGGGGTCAGGCTGTTCGCCGGCTTGAACGGCGAGAGCCGCGCGGCGTGCAGCAGCTCGTCGGAGTAGGCGTTGCCGATGCCCGCGATCGTCGACTGGTCGCGCAGCACGCCCTTGACCTGCGCCCGCCCGGCCGCGGTGAGGATGTCGGCGAGCGTGTCCCGCGTGAACTCGGCCGACAGCGGGTCGGGCCCGAGCCGGGCGATGCCGGGGACGTCGGCGGGATCGCGCACGACGTACATGGCGAGGCTCTTGCGCGTCCCGGCCTCCGTCACGTCGAGGCCCGTGTCGTCGTCGAGCACGATGCGCGCCGCGAGCGTCGACTTCGTGCTCGGCCGCGGCGGCACCGCGGGCACCTCGTCGCGCCAGCGCACCCAGCCCGCGCGGGCCAGGTGCAGCACCAGGTGCAGCCCCCCGACGCCGATGTCGAGGAACTTCCCGTGCCGCGACACCCCCTCGACGAAGGAGCCGTCGAGCGCGCTCAGCGGCGGGTCGAACGTCTTCAGCGCGCTGAACGCCGCCAGGTGCACGGTCGCGACCGCGCGCCCCTCGAGCCGGCTGCTCAGGTCGAGCGCCAGCGCCTCCACCTCGGGCAGCTCGGGCATGGGCACGAGCCTAGTGCCGCACCCCACGTCGTACGCCGGACCGCGGCCGCCGCAGCAGGCTGCGGCGCGTCTCTACGAACGGGGCTAGACGCCCCGATACGTTCCTCGCCATGGACCCGGTGCGCAACCCCTACGCCCCCGGCGCCGGACAGCGGCCGCCCGAGCTCGCCGGCCGCGACCGCCAGCTGGAGCAGTTCGAGGTCACCCTCGAGCGCGTCGCCGCCGGGCGTCCCGAGCGCAGCATGGTGCTCTTCGGCCTGCGCGGCGTCGGCAAGACGGTGCTCCTCAACGCGCTGCGTTCCGCGGCGGTGAACCGGGCCTGGGGCACCGGCAAGATCGAGGCGCGGCCCGAGGTCAGCATCCGGCTGCAGGTCGCCCAGGCCGTGCACGCCGCCGTGCGCGAGGTCGCCCACCGCCACCGCGACCCCGACCGGGTGGACGAGGTCGCCGGCGTGCTCAAGTCGTTCGCCCTGGCCACCGGCCGCGGCGACCGCGCCGGAAGCCGCTGGGTGCCCGGCGCCCACCTCGCCGACGTGCCGGCTACGAAGGGCCGCGCCGACTCCGGCGACCTCGAGCTCGACCTGCTCGAGCTGTTCACCGACGTGGCCGCGCTGGCCCGCGACCTCGGCGTCGGCATCGGCCTGTTCCTCGACGAGATGCAGGACGTGCCGCTGCCCGAGCTGACCGCCCTGTGCGGCGCCTGCCACGAGATCAGCCAGCAGGGCGCCCCGCTGGTCGTCGTCGGCGCCGGCCTGCCGCACCTCCCGGCCGCCCTCGCGGCGTCGCGCTCCTACGCGGAGCGCCTGTTCGCGTACGTCGAGGTCGACCGCCTTCCGCGCGCCATGGCCGAGCGGGCCTGGACGGTGCCGGCCGCGGGGGAGGGCGTCACGTTCGAGCCCGAGGCGCTCGACGAGCTCTACCGCCTCACCGACGGCTACCCCTACTTCGTGCAGGCCTACGGCAAGGTCACCTGGGACGCCGCGGTCGCCGACCCGGTGCGCCTCGCCGACGTCCACGCCGCCGCCCCCGAGGCGGAGGCCGAGCTGGGCCGCGGGTTCTTCGGCGTCCGCTACGAGCGCGCCACCCCCGCCGAGCGCGACTACATGGTCGCGATGGCCGACCTCGCGCTGGAGACCGGCGACGGCCCCGTCGCCACCGCCGACATCGCGCGGCACCTGGGACGCAAGCCGCAGTCGCTCAGCCCCGCCCGCGACGGCCTCATCAAGAAGGGTCTCGTCTACTCCGCCGAGCGCGGCCAGATCGCCTTCACGGTGCCGCACTTCGCCCGGTTCCTCCGCGGCCGCGACGCCTGAGCCGCGCGCAGCTCGGCGCCCCGCACCGCAGCACCGGGCCCCGGTGGGGGTACGCCGCCCTCAGCCCCTGCGCCGCGCCTTCACCCAGCCGCCCGCGGCGCGCACGGGCGCGGTGACGCGCCACGACGTCGACCCGGTCATGGCGTCGACGCGGCGCTGCGCGTCGACCGCCGCCTGCCGGCAGGCCACGAGCGCGCGCCGCGCCTCCTCCAGCTCGCGCTGCACCGTGGCCAGGCGGGCCCGGCCCTCCTGGAGGTCGTCGCGCAGCTGCTGCTCCTGCGCCGACCCGTCCTTCGCGCGCGCGGCCGCCTCGGCGGCGGCCCGGCGGCGACGCGGCGAGCCCATCCCGTAGACGTCGACGAGCGCGCCGAAGAACTCGACCTCCGGCTTGCCGAGCAGGTCGGCCATGTCCTCGCGCAGGTGCGCCACCAGCGGGCCGGTCGCGTCCGGCCGGGCCAGGTAGAGCTTGTTGGCCGAGACCGCGAACGGTCGCAGGGCGCTGCTCGTCGCCAGGTAGTCGCGCAGGCCGGACAGCACGCCGAGCCAGTGCGGGTTGAAGATGTCGTCGAGCACCACGACGCCGTCGTCGACGAGGCACGCCTCGGCCAGCCGCAGGTCGTGGCACGTGATGCCGCTGGTGTGCCCGCCGTCGACGGAGAAGAGGCGCACGTGCCCGAACGTCTCCACCGCCCGGTCGGGGGCCACGTCGGTGCTCGAGCCCTGCACCACGACCACGCGGTCGGGGTCGGCCCACGCGGCGACGTTGCGCTCGAAGACGGCGCGGTCGCCCTTGCCCGACTGGTCGACGTTGAGGTGCTGGTCGTCGAAGACGTCGAGGGCCACGGCCCGCTCGTCGGGCCGCACGCCGTTGGCGAGCAGCAGGAACGACTTCCCGTGGTGCACGCCGATCTCGGCGACGTCGCCCTGCGTGCCGGCGGCGAGCTGGTGGCGCAGCAGCGAGGCGATCACCTCCGCCGACTCCGTCTCGAACCAGCCCGTGACGGCGCCGAGCCCCTCCTCGACGTACCGGCTGATCCGTCGTTCGACGGACGTCGTCCCTGCTCCCGACATGGGCCCCCCTCGTGTGGTCGCTGGCACCCGACCCTAGCGACCGCGCGCCCCGCCGCGCCGGGGACGACACGCCCCGGCGCGCCCGGCGGGCGGACGGGCGGGTTGACAATGGCGGGATGAGGCCGCTCGTCGTCGCCCACCGCGGTGCCACGGACGTGGCCGCCGAGCACACCCTCGGCGCCTTCGTCGCCGCCCTCGACGCCGGCGCGGACGGCCTGGAGTGCGACGTGCGGCTCACCGCCGACGGTCACCTCGTCCTCGTCCACGACCGGTTCCTGCCGCGCCCTGGTCGCCGCCCCGGCATCGTCTCCACCATGGAGCTCGCGGACCTCCACGAGCTCGACGTCGCCGCCCGCCACCGGCCCTGGACCGTCCTCGGCGACGAGGCGCCCGACCTCGACCCCGCCGAGCACGGCGTGCTGACGCTGCGCCGGCTGATGGAGGTCGCCGCCGACCACGCCCGCCCCGTCGAGCTGGCCATCGAGACGAAGCACCCGACCCGGTACGGCGGGCTCGTCGAGCGCCGCCTCGTCGAGCTGCTGCGCGACTTCGGCTGGGACGGCGCGGACGCCCCCGTGCGGGTGCTGAGCTTCTCCCACACCGCCCTGCAGCGGGTACGCCGGCTCGCCCCCGACCTGCGCGTCGTCCAGCTCTTCGAGCAGGCGCACTACTGGCCCGCGCTGCGCCGGATGATCGGCAGCGACTGGGGCGTGGGCCCCGGCATCGACGAGCTGAGCGAGCACCCCGGGCTCGCCGAGCGGCTGGCGCTGGGGCCGCACGAGGTGCACGTGTGGACCGTGAACGACCGCGCCCAGCTCGACCTGTGCCGCCACATCGGCGCCCACGCCGTCATCACCGACCGCCCGCGAGCGCTGCGGGAGCTGGTGGACGCCGCCCCGACGTGACCGCGCCCGACGCGACCGTGCCCGCCGGCGGCCCCACCGCGCCGCACGACCTAGGGTGGCCCGCATGGCGAAGCGCTCCCGCACCAAGGCCCGCGACCAGCAGACCACCCCCGGCGAGGTCGGGCCCCGGCAGCCCTGCCCGTGCGGCTCGGGCCGCCGCTACAAGGCCTGCCACGGCTCGCCCGACGGCCCGCCGCCCGTCTTCGTGCGCCGACCCTTCGAGGGCCTGGCCTCGGAGTGCGACCTCGTCGCGCTGCGCGAGCTCGTCCCGGCCGCGACCGCGCCCCTGACCCTGCGCGACGGGGGCGACCGCGAGGTCCTCCTCGCCACCCTGCTGCCCGGGGCCGCCCCGGCGTACGTCGGCGCGGACGGCCGCGTCGTGCTCGCGCTGCAGGTGCTCCACGGCTTCGGCGACCCGTCCCGCGACCTCGGGGCGGTGCTGACGGACGCGCTCGCCTACGCGGAGGCCGGCGACTCCGGCACGGTCGGGCTCACGAGCGACCCGGGCGAGGGCCCGCGGCTGCAGGACCTGCTGGTCGACGGCCCGCTCGACATCACGGTCCACCCGACGTTCGGCTACTGGGCCGACGTGGTGGACGACGAGTCGGGCGCCGTCGCGGCCGCCGCGGAGCAGGCCGACGCGCAGATGACGCCCACGCGGCGCCTGGAGAGCGTGACGGCGGCGTACTGGACCGACGTCCGCACCAAGGAGCACCTGCGCTGGGCCATGCCGCAGCCGGAGGACGAGCTGCTCGACGCCCTCGCCCGGCTGCACGCCGCGGGCGCCGACGAGGTGGCCGAGGGCTCGCGCCTCGTCGGGATGTTCCGCGCCCACGGCCTGCTGACCCCGGTGTGGGACCTGCCGTCGGGCACGGGCGCCGACGTGCTCGAGGACGCCGCCACCGCCTTCGCCGCCCGGCTCGACGACGCGCTCGCCGAGAGCACCCCGCTGACCACCGAGCAGCGCTCCGTGCGCTCCGCGCTGGCGGGCCGTCAGGTCACGATTCGCTGAGCGGAGACCGACCGATTTCCCGCGTCGTTGACGGCCGCCGCCCGTCTGGACCGGGATGCGGGACGTTGCCCGCGGAAGTTGCCTCGGGGCCCCGAGGTCAGTAGATTCACCCTCGTCCGGTCGTTGCTGTATCCCCCGTCAGCAGCGGCCGGACTTCTACATTTCCTCCCCGGCCCCCTCGTGCGCGCCGCAGCGGGAGACGCAGGAACCGGCGACCCCGACCGCGTGGGTGGGATCGCCGGCTCCTCCTCCGGTACGGCGGACGCCGCTCCGGTGGTGCGCCGGGGGCGCAGCCTCAGACGTTGACGCCGAAGTCCGACGCGATGCCGCGCAGGCCCGAGGCGTAGCCCTGGCCGACGGCCTTGAACTTCCACTCGGCGCCGTTGCGGTAGACCTCGCCGAAGACCATGGCGGTCTCGACGGAGGCGTCCTCGGTCAGGTCGTAGCGGGCGATCTCCGAGCCGTTGGCCTGGTTGACCACGCGGATGAACGCGTTGCGCACGGCGCCGAAGTTCTGGCTGCGACCCTCGGCGTCGTAGATCGAGACCGCGACGACGATGCGCTCGATCTCGGCGGGCACGGAGGCGAGGTTGGCCTTGATGACCTCGTCGTCGCCCTCGCCCTGGCCGGTGGTGTTGTCACCCGCGTGGTTCACGGAGCCGTCGGGGGAGGCGAGGTTGTTGAAGAAGATGAAGTGCTGGTCGGAGACGACCTTGCCGTTCGAGCCGACCAGGATGGCCGAGGCGTCGAGGTCGAAGTCGGCGCCGGAGAACGTGTTGACGTCCCAGCCGAGACCGATGTCGATGGCGGTGAGGCCGGGGGCCTCCTTCGACAGTGAGACGTTGCCGCCCTTGCTGAGCGAGACTCCCATTGCGGTTCCCTTCGCGTTGCGTGACCCGGGTCGGTCGACCCGGGTCTCCCTGGTGCCAGTTCTAACGGACCGGTGGGCACGGAAGTGCCCGTTCAGCGCCCGCCCTGCTGGGAGCGGGCGATCAACCGCTGCCCGAGCGCGCCGGCCGACTGCGCGTCGAGCAGGTTCGTGTGGCTCTCCACCGTGCGCAGGAGGGCCGCGTCGACGACGAGCTTCTCCGAGCTCTGCAGCAGGATCGTGCCGGCGCCGGTGAAGTCGTACTGGCGCTCCTCGCCGGACTCGCGCCCGAGCATCCCCTGTACCCCCGCCATGAACGACTGCGCCATCCAGTGGTGGTCGTAGTGCTGGCTCGGCGACGGGCAGTCCGACCAGCCGAGCAGCGCCTCGGGGTCGGCGCGGAACGGCGGCTCGACGAAGATGACGGGGCCGTTGGAGGAGGCCAGGAACTTGCCGGTGCCGATGAGGGTGACGAACCCCGGCACGATCGACTGCTTCAGCTCCAGCGTCGGGGCGAACCCCAGCAGGTTGGCCTGCTTGATCGTGAGGTTGCCGTCCTCCAGGTCGTAGGAGTTCACGTCGTGGCCGCGGTCGGCGACGACCACCTTGCCCTGACCGCTCGCGACGACCCACTCGTCGGCGTACATGGGGGAGGAGAAGCGGGCGGCGACCCAGCTGGCCCGCGACGCGTACTGGCTGACGCCGGCGAAGTCGACGTTGCCGTAGTAGGCGATCATCGCGCCCTTGGAGACGAACCACTCGCCCGCCAGCGCGATCGAGAACGCGTAGGGGTTGACGTTGTCGTCGGCCGGGAGGCTCTGGGCGTCGTACGACGCCGTGCCGAGTCCGTCGATCATCAGAACTTCTCCTCCGAGGCCTGGACGTGCACGACGCCGTGACCCGAGACGTGCAGCTGGAACGCCTCGCCCGAACCGCGGCCGATGAGGTCCCGCATGCCGAGCGACTGCTTGAGCTCGACCTGCAGCGCGCCGGTGTGCGCGACGTACGCCTGCGGGTCGACGCCGACGGTGTCCCCGTTCAGCTGGATCGGGAACGTGCCGCCGTGGGAGAGCAGCACGACCGTGCCCTGCCCGGACACGCGCGTGGTGAAGAGGCCCTGACCGGTCACGGCGCCGCGGGCCATCTGCCGCACGCCGCCCTGCCCGACCATCTCGATGCTGGTCTGCAGGTGGGCGTCGTGGACGAGGAGGCGGTCGGCCTCCACCACCATCGAGTCGCCCGTCAGCTGCACGACGGTCGTGTAGAGACCACGGAAGCCGTAGAGCACGGACCCGTCGCCCTCGGTGACCATCATCGCCGTCGACTCGCCCGCCAGCGCGGCGCCGACCATCGACCGCACGCCCTGGCCCTGGCCCGCGACGGGGCGGAAGGAGACCTGGCCGGAGTAGCCCAGCATCGAGCCCCGGCGGGCCAGCACGGGACGCGACTGCGTCACCGGCACCCGCACGACCTTGGAGTTGACCTGCTCGTACGTCACGACGCCCCCCTCAGCGCTCGGCCGGCTGGATGTAGACGCGCCCGTGGCCCTCGAAGCGCAGCGAGAACGGCTCGCCGCCGCCCTCCCCGACGAGCGAGCGCCACGTGACCCCGGAGACCAGGGACATCTGCAGCTGGCCCAGCCCCGCGACGTACGCGTCCGGGTCGACGACCACCGGCTGGCCCGGGGCGACGTCGAGCCCGATGAGCGGCCCGTCGGAGACGATGGCGAGCTGACCGGAGCCGCTGACCTTGGTGGTCGCGAGACCCTGGCCGGTCGTCATGCCGCGCAGGCCGGCGAACTGCACGTCGAGCTGCAGGTCGCGCGTCACCGCCAGCACGTGCTCCGACTCGACCGTCACCGTGTCGTTCTGCACGCCGATGACCGTCACGTCCTGCGCCTGGTAGGCGAGGTGGACGCGGCCGTGGCCCGTGCACTCCATGAGGGAGATCGACTCGCCGGCGACGCGCTGGCGGATCGCGGCCCGGAAGCCGCCACCCCCGCCCATGCCGGCGCTCTTGAACTCGACCTGGCCCTGGTAGGCGACCATCGAGCCGGACATCGCCCGGATCGAGTCGCCCGTGAGGTCCGCGAGCAGCACCCGCTTCTGGGCCACGAGCTGGGCCATCCGTTCCTCCTGCCGCCAGGCGCCCTGGCTCTCACGGCCCCGGGGGGCCCGTCTCGACGCACGTCACCGCACCCGCCACCACGACCCGCTCGGCCCCGAGGCCGCCGCGAGCCTAGCGTCCGGGCTCGGCCCTGCGCAGTACCCGACCGCGCACCCCGGGAAACCCCTTGAGGGTGGCGCGTCGGATGCGCCGGAAGCGGTAGGGCAGGTGGGCGGGAGCGGCCTCGCCCGTCAGCAGGGCGAGCGCCTCCTGCGCGTGGTGGCGCGCCTCGTCGGTCAGCTGCGCCGCGAGGCGGAGCACGTCGTCGCGCCCGCCCCCGTGGGGGTCCTCGGGGTCGTCGGGACCCTCGGGGTCGTCGGGGTCCTCGGGGTCCTCGGCGGCCGCGGCGAGGCTGGTGAGCACCTCCTGCAGTCCGCTGTCGACCACGACGGTGCCGGGGCGCGCGATGGACGTGAGCCGGGCCGCGATGTTGACGGTGCTGCCGTAGACGTCGCCGAGGCGGATGACCACCTCGCCGTACGCGAGCCCCGCCCGCACCTCGGGGAACGGGTCGTCGGCGTCGGCGCCGCGGGTGGTGAGCGCGAGGGCCACCTCGGCGGCCTGCACGGGGTCGTCGGTGACGAAGAGGATCTCGTCGCCGATCGCCTTGATCACCCGGCCGCCGCGGTCGGTCACCTCGGCCGTCGCGACGTCCTCGAACGACTCGATCCAGGTGACGAACTCCGGCTCCGAGAGCGTCCGGCTGCGGCTGGTGTACCCGACGATGTCGACGAATCCGACGGCCAGGTACGCCGTGGGGTCGCCCGCGCGGCTCGCGTCCGGGTCGGGCCCGGTCGGGGTCAGGATGCGGTTCGCGGCGCTGACGAGGTGCCGGCGCCAGATGTAGCTCTGCAGCACCTCCAGGCGCGGCAGCACCTCGTCGGTCAGCTCGGTGATGCGCTGGCCCGGGTCCTCCGCGGACAGCGCGAGGCGGGCCAGGAGGTCGGTCTGCCACTCGGCGAGCCGGGCGAAGCTGCGGCCCCACGTGCGCACCATGGCGGCCTGCGAACCCGCGTCGAGGATGCCCAGCATCACGAGGTCCCGGGCCAGGGAGAGCGCCTCGACGTCGGCGTCGGTGAACGCCACGTCGTCGTCGGCGTGGTGGGGGAAGCCGAGGCGGTGCCACAGCTCCTCGGCGAGGCTCAGCGGCACGCCCACGCGCTCCGCCACCTGCCGACGGGTCAGGTGCGGCTCACCGCCGAGCAGCCCGGTCTCCACCGCGCGCACCTGGGCGCGGACGTCGGGGACCTCACGGCCCTCGCCGACGTCCTCGACCTCTCCGACCTCGCCGACCTCTCCGACCTCGGGGTCCTCGGCGGCCTCGGGTGCGACGAGCGCGTCGAGGGGCTCCTCGGCGGGGGGCACGGGCCCGGGTGCGCTCAGCCGTCGTCGCCGACGCGGGCGGCCGCGGCGGCGCGGACGGCCTCGCCGAAGGCGGGCACCGAGGCGTCCAGCTTCTCGATGGCCTCCGGCGACAGGTGCACGACCTTCAGGCGGGTCAGCGCCACGATCGTCGCGCTGCGCAACGTGTGGTTGATGATCGCCATCTCGCCCATGATGTCGCCGGGGCCGAGGGTGGCGATCTCCGTGCCGCCCTTCCGCACCGAGACCTCGCCCTCGAGGATGACGTAGGCCTTGTCGGCGCCGGTGCGCTCGCTGATGGGCGACCAGCCCGCCGGCAGCGGGAGCGTCGTCCCGGCGGCCTTGACCTTCTCGATCTCGGCCGGGCTCAGGGCGTCGAAGACAGACATGTGGCTACCTCTCGCGTTCGCCGGCGCCGAGGTTCGGCGCCGGTCCTTGCTCCCCTCCGCCGGATCTTCGCGGAGCCCTCCGCCGGATCTTCGCGGAGCCCTCCGCCGGATCTTCGCGGAGCCCTCCGCCGGATCTTCGCGGAGCCCTCCGCCGGATCTTCGCGGAGCGAACGGTCGGTGTAAAGCAGTGTTCGCTCACAGCGACCGGTACCCGGCTGGTGCCGGGCGGGTCGCCGTCGGGGTCGCTGGCGGGTCGCCGGCGACCCGCTCAGGCGAGCGGCTCGCGCAGCACCGGGCAGCTCATGCAGCGCGGCCCGCCGCGGCCCGAGCCCAGCTCGGAGCCGGCGATCCGGACGACCTCGATCCCGGCCGCCTCGAGCCGGGCGTTGGTCTCGTCGTTGCGCTCGTAGGCCACCGCCACGCGCGGGGCGAGGGCGAGGGTGTTGTTGCCGTCGTCCCACTGCTCGCGCTCGGCGGTCACGGGGTCGAGGCCGGTGTCGATCTGGTGGAGGACGTCGATGCCCATGGCCCGTGCGGCCGCCACGAGGAACGGCTCGGGCGGGGCGACGGCCAGCTCCAGCGCCGCCTCGTCGGCGGCCCCCTCGGCCGCACCGGGCCCGCCGGCGAGGGTCACGGCGTGGGCGCGCAGGCTGTCGGCGACGTTGGGGTACATCACCACCTTGTCGACGTCGACCATCGTGCACACCGTGTCGAGGTGCATGGTCGCCCGCTCCTGCGCGATCGGCACGGCGAGCACGGTGTGGGCGAGACCCGCGAAGAAGGCCTGGCGCGCCAGGCGCTCGACACCCGCGGGGGTCGAGCGCTCGCCCACCCCCACCGCGATGACGCCGGGCGCGAGCAGCAGCACGTCGCCACCCTCGACGTACTCGTTGTGCCAGCCGTGGATGCGCTGCGTGCCCGCGAACCGCGGGTGCAGGCCGTAGATGAGCTCGGTCAGCTGCGTCTCCCGGGCGCGGGCCGGCATCGCGAGGCTCGTGACGGCCACCCGGTCACGCACCCACACGCTGGAGTCGCGGGTGAAGAGCAGGTTGGGCAGCGGGTCGACGAGGAAGTCGTCGGGCGCCAGCAGCGACGTCACGAGACCGTGGCCGCCGCGCACCTCGTCGTTGCGGATGCCGGCGGTGAGCGTCGTCGTCAGCTCCTCGGGGCTGGCGTCGGCGAGCGCGTCGGCGAGGTAGGAGCGCAGGGTGTCGCCGAGGTGCAGGCTGGTCAGCACCGAGGTGATGGCCTGCGCGCGGGCCTCGGGGCTCGCGAAGGTCTCGGTCAGCAGCTCGGTCAGGTAGAGCACCTCGACGTCGCGCGCCCGCAACGCCTCCGCGAAGGCGTCGTGCTCCTCCTGCGCCCGGCCGACCCACGGGATGCCGTCGAAGAGCAGCTTGTCGTTGTTGCGGGGCGTGAGGCGCTTCAGCTCGTTGCCGGGGCGGTGGAGCATCACGGTGCGCAGGCGTCCGACCTCGCTGTCGGCTCCCCACGCGGGTACGGCGGACGGGGCGGCGCTCGGCGTCGTGCTCATGCGCGCCAGCCTAGGGCGGAGCCGGGTTGGCGGTGGCGCGCCGTCGCCGGGGACGTGGACGACCCGGAGATGGGCATCGACCTCTACCTCGACTGAGGCGGGCCCTCCGGCCGCTAGGGTCGCGGGCGTGTGGATCGTCGCCGCCCTCGCCCTGCTCGTCGCCCTCGCCGCCCTCGGTACGGCGGTGGCGGCGCTGCGCCGTACCGCCCGTCCGGCGCCCGTCGAGGGCGTCCCGGCCGACGTGCTCGGCCTCCGTCAGGAGGTGGCGGCGCTGCGGGCCGAGGGGACCGGGGCGCTGCGGCACCTCGCGGTGGTGCGGTACGACGCGCACGGCGACATGGGCGGGCACCTGTCGTGGAGCCTCGCGCTGCTGGACGACCAGGGCCACGGCACCGTCGTGACCTCCATCCACGGTCGCAGCGAGGCCCGCACCTACGCGAAGACGGTGACGGGCTGGACGAGCGAGCAGCAGCTGTCCCCCGAGGAGCTCGAGGCGATCGGCGCCGCCCGGCCCTGACCCCCGGGTCGTCCCACCCGTCGGGGTGAGAACCGGCATCCGAGGGGTGGAGCATTTGCCTGCGCGGGTCGTCGCTGGGAAACTCCCCCCTGCGGTTGAGCAGGCAGCCGAGGGTGAGCTGTGCCCTGGTTTGCGGACGAAGGTGCTCGACGTGCGTGTCTCCGACCTGGGGCGCCGGATGGCGGAGCTGGCCCGGGAGCTCGACTCCCTGCGCAGCGTGGAGGCCGTCCAGGAGCACGTCGTCGCTGCAGCGGTCGACCTGGTCGAGTCCTGCACCAGCGCGAGCCTCGTGCCGTCCGCGCCCGCCGAGGGCCAGGCCAACCACGCCACCCCGGTCACCCCGGCGGCTCCCGTGCCCTCCGCCGTGACGGACCCGCGCCTGCAGGCCCTCGACGACCTGCAGCGCGCCCTCCGGGAGGGGCCGTGCGTGGACGTCGTCGGCGAGGTGGCACTGGTCCACTCCTACGACCTCGCTGCCGAGAGCCGCTGGCCCCGCTGGTCGGCCGAGGTCGTGCGCACCCTCGGGGCCCGGTCGCTGCTGAGCGTGCGGCTGCGGACCAACCGCGACCAGATCGGCGTGCTCACGCTCTACTCCGACGCGGTCGGGGGCTTCGACCACGAGGAGCGGGAGAGCGCGCAGGCCATCGCGGCGCACGGCGCCGTGGCCCTGGCCGCGGTCCGCAACGTCGACCGGATGCTCGAGGCGATGAACCGCCGCACCACCATCGGCGCCGCCATCGGGATCGTCATGGAGCGCTTCGACCTCGAGGAGGCGGTGGCCTTCGAGGTGCTCCGCCGGCTGTCGCAGGAGCAGAACCGCAAGCTCTTCGACATCGCCGAGGAGCTGGTGCGCGAGCGGCACGTCGAGGGGCTCGGCGCCCCCGCTCCCGCCGCCGACTGACGACTCGAGCGCCGGGGGCGGCTCGCGGCGGCTCGCGGAGGCGGCTCAGCGGGGGACGCGCACGAGCACGCGCCCGTGGATGCACTCCATCCGCAGCTCGCGCCCGGAGCCGACGGAGTCGCCGTCGAGCTGGCGGGGGGTGTCGGTGTGGGTGCGCACCACGATGCGCTGGCCGGTGAAGCGGTTGATCGTGTCGTCGACCCGCGACAGCTTGGCGACGATCCGCAGGGCGAGCGGGATCCACGACACGAAGCGCTGGGGGTGCAGCAGCACGACGTCGAGCAGACCGTCGTCGATCGAGGCGCTCGGCAGCAACGGCATGCCGGCCTGCAGCGAGCCGACGTTGCCGACGACGACCGTGCGGGCGCGGTGGACGGTCGGCTCCCCGTCGTCGACGGTGATCTCGACGCGCACGGCCGGGAACATGAGCGAGCGCAGCCCGGAGATGACGTAGGCGAGCCAGCCCACCTTCTTCTTGATGTCCTCGTTGACGCCCTCCATGATCGCGGCGTCGAAGCCCATGCCGGCCATCACCATGAAGTGGGTGTCCTCGATGCCGTCGCCCGAGACCGCGACGAGGTCGATCGCCCGGTCCTGGCCGTTGAGCCCCACGTCGATGGCGGAGCGCAGGTAGAGGGGGATGTCGAGGTTGCGGGCCAGCAGGTTGCCGGTGCCCGCGGGGATGATCCCGACGGGCACGCCGGTGCCGGCCAGCTCGGCGCAGACCTCGCGCACGGTGCCGTCCCCGCCGCACACGAGGACCAGGTCGGCGCCCGCGAGGGCCGCCTGCTCGGCCATGCCCGTGCCGGGGTCCTCGATCGTCGTCAGGTACCAGGTCGGCTCCGACCACCCCGACTCCAGCGCCAGGCGGGTCACGACGGCGCGGAACGCGTCCTCGTCCTCGACCTTGATGGGGTTGAGCACGACGGCGAGTCGCCGGGTCGAGGTGAAGACCTCCGGCAGCGGCTCGACCTTCCCGGCGGTGCTGCGGGGCAGCGGGGAGACGACGACCATGCCGAGCAGCACCATCCCGGCCGCCAGCAGCACGCCGCCGAGCACGTCGGTGGGGTAGTGCCGGCCCAGCAGCACCCGGTCCGCGGCGACGGCCAGCACGGCGAGCAGGCCCAGGGTGGCGACGAGGCGGCGTACCCCCGCCCGGCGCGCCAGCATCACGGCCAGCACGAGCCCCACGCCGGCGAGGGCGCTCACCCCCGACACGTGGCCCGACGGGAACGAGTTGGTGCCGAGCGTGCCGACGACGTCCTGCCACTCGGGCCGCGGGCGACCGACGGCGAGCTTGATGCCGGTCGTCGCGAGCGAGGTCGCGAGCATGACGACGACGACGTAGATCGCCGCCCGGCGGTGGGCCCGCACGAGCAGCAGCGCCAGGACCGCGGTCATGATCGTCAGGCCGACGGTCCCGAAGACGAGCTCGACGACCCCCAGCACGTCGCGCAGCCACGACACCTCGGTGCGCCACGACTGGGCGCCCTCGCCGCGGTTGTCGAGCGCGGCGACCGGTCCCCACTCGCCGACGGCCAGGGTGCCGACCAGCGCCAGCAGCAGGAAGCACGTGAGCGCCCAGCCCAGTTGCAGGGTGCGGGAACGGTCGAGCACGGGGCCTCCTCGGGCGGCTGTCGGGCGGGGCTGCGGACGGCTGTCGGGCGGGTACGACGGGGCTCCCCGCCGCGGGGCCCGGCGCGCACGGGAGCCCTGGAGAGTATGCCTGCTGCGGGCTCCGCGACCGGGCCCGGCGACGCCGTGGCCGCCCCCACGTCCGCGCCCGCGCCGGTACCCCCCACCGGGCGCGCGACGCGCGGCCCGCGCGGCAGGCCGGGCCCGATAGCCTCGCCCCATGATCGATCCCCGCCTCCTCCGTGACGACCCCGACCGGATCCGTGCCGCGCAGGCCAAGCGCGGGCTGTCCGACTCCGTCGTCGACGAGGCCCTCGCCGCCGACCGCGCGCGGCGCACCGCCATCGCGACGTTCGAGGCGAGGCGGGCGGAGCAGAAGCAGCTCGGCAAGCTGGTGCCGAAGGCGGCGCCGGAGGAGAAGCAGGAGCTGCTGGCGCGCACCCGCGAGCTCTCCGCCGAGGTGAAGGCCGCCGAGGCGGCGCAGGGCGAGGCCGAGGCGGCGTGGCAGGAGGCGCTGCTCGCCATCCCGAACCCGGCGGCCGAGGAGTCGCCCGCCGGCGGCGAGGACGACTTCGTGGTGCTGGAGACCGTCGGCACGCCGCGCGACTTCGCCGCCGAGGGCTTCGAGCCGCGCGACCACGTCGAGCTCGGCCGGATGCTCGGCGCCATCGACCTCGACCGCGGCGCCAAGGTGTCGGGCTCGCGGTTCTACTTCCTCACGGGCGTCGGCGCGCAGCTGGAGCGCGCGCTGGTCAACATGGCGATGGACCAGGCGCACGCCACCGGGTTCACCGAGGTGATCGCGCCGGCGCTGGTGAAGCCCGAGGCGATGGCCGGCACCGGCTTCCTCGGCCAGGCGGCCGACGACGTCTACCGGATCGAGGGCCAGGACATGTACCTGGTCGGCACCTCGGAGGTGCCGATGGCGGCGTACCACTCGGGGGAGATCCTCGACGGGGCGACGCTGCCGCTGCGCTACGCCGCGTTCAGCCCCTGCTTCCGCAAGGAGGCCGGCTCGCACGGCAAGGACACGCGCGGCATCATCCGCGTGCACTGGTTCGACAAGGTCGAGATGTTCGTCTACACGACGATCGAGGAGTCCTACGCGGAGCACCAGCGCCTCCTGCAGTGGGAGAAGGACTTCCTCGACAAGCTCGAGCTGGCCTACCGGGTCATCGACGTGGCGGCGGGCGACCTCGGGCTCTCGGCGCAGCGCAAGTTCGACTGCGAGGCGTGGATCCCGACGCAGGGCAAGTACCGCGAGCTGACGTCGACGTCGAACTGCACCGACTTCCAGACGCGCCGGCTCGAGACGCGCGGGCGCTTCCCCGAGGGCACCGGCGCGGTGGCGACGCTCAACGGCACGCTCTGCGCGATGACGCGCACCATCGTCGCGATCCTCGAGACCCACCAGCAGGCCGACGGCTCCGTGCGCGTCCCGGCCGCGCTCCGCCCGTACCTCGGCGGCCGCGAGCTGCTGACGCCGGTCGGTGCCTGACGTGGCCGGCCCCACCCCGGGGGACGGCTGGCGTCCCCGCCTCGTCGCGCTCGACATCGACGGCACGCTGCTGAAGTGGGTCGACGGCTCGGGCACCACCCACGAGGAGGTCGCCCCCGCGGTGCGCGCCGCGGTGCAGCGCGCCCTCGACGCGGGGGCCCACGTGGTGCTGGCCAGCGGCCGCTCGGTGCACTCGATGACCCCGGTCGCCGAGCTGCTCGGCCTGCGCGGGCAGCCCACGCCCGACGGTGACGACCGCCTGTGGGTCGTCGCGTCGAACGGCGCCGTGCTGACGCGGTGGGCCCCGCTGGAGATCGTGCACGAGGAGACGTTCGACGCCCGCGAGGCGGTCCGAGCCGTGCTCGAGCACCACCCCGGCGCGCTCGTGGCGGTGGAGGACCGCGACGGCGGCGGCTACCACGTCAACGCGCCGTTCCCCCCGGGCGAGCTCGACGGCGAGCTGCGGGTCACCGAGCTCGACACGATGGTCGCGGAGCCGGTCAGCCGCGTCATCATCCGCGACCCCGAGGCCACGGCCGAGGACTTCGTGGCGCTCGGCGCCCGACTCGGTCTGCAGGGCACCGACTACGTCGTCGGCTGGACCGCCTGGCTCGACCTCACCCCGGTCGGGGTCCACAAGGCGTCGGGCCTCGCCCACGCGTGCGAGGCGCTGGGCCTCACCGCGGCCGACGTGCTCGCGATCGGCGACGGGCGCAACGACGTCGAGATGCTCGCGTGGGCGGGCCGTGGCGTGGCCATGGGCCAGGCGGTGGAGGCCGTGCGCGAGGCCGCCGACGCCGTGACGGACACCGTGGCCGACGACGGCGCGGCCGTCGAGCTCGACCGCTGGTTCGGCTGAGTCGTCCAGTGACGCACGCGGAGGGGGCCGGCGGCGCGCCCCGGACGGACGGCCCCCTGCCGCGCCTCGTCGCCACCGACCTCGACGGCACCCTGCTCGGCGCCGACGGGCGGGTCAGCGACCGCACCCGCGCGGTGCTGCTCGAGCTCGACGCCCGGGGCGTGCCCGTCGTCTTCGTGACCGGCCGCCCGATCCGCTGGATGGAGGACCTCTGGGCCGACGTCGGGGGCCACGGGCTCGCGGTCTGCTCGAACGGCGGGATCGTGTACGACGTCGCCGCCCGCGCCGTGCGCACCGCTCGTCCGGTGCCCGGCGCGGTGCTGCTCGAGGTCGCGGACCGGCTGCGCGCCGCCGTACCGGGCACCGTGCTCGCGCTGGAGACCACCGAGGGCCTCGCCTGCGAGCCCGCCTGGGCGCCCCGCCCCTCGGGGGCGCGCGACGCGCGCGACGCGGAGCCGCTCGTCGCCCCCTTCCCCGAGCTGGCCGAGCGCTCCGACGGGCCGGCGCCCTGCGTGAAGCTGCTCGCGCGGCACCCGACCCGCACCCCGGAGGTCTACTGGGGCGAGGTCGAGGAGGCGGTGGGCGACCTCGTCACCGTCACGTGGTCCTCGACCGGCGCGCTCGTGGAGATGAGCGCGGCCGGCGTCACCAAGGCCTCGACGCTCGCGCTGCTCTGCGACGAGCTGGGCGTGGCGCCCGCGGAGGTGGTCGCGTTCGGCGACATGCCCAACGACATCCCGCTGCTGAGCTGGGCGGGCACGTCGTACGCCATGGCCGACGCCCACCCGGCGCTCGTCGCGGTGGCCGGCCACCGCGCCGGTCCGCACGACGCCGACGGGGTCGCGGCCGCCCTGGCCGCCGTGTTCGGTCTGGCAGGATGGCCGGCGGCCGAGGACCCCGACGAGGAGGAGGGCGCACGATGACCGACCGACGAGCGCGACACCGCGTCGGAGCCGCCGTGCTCGGCGGCTGGGTGCTGGGCGCCGTGCTGGTGGCCCCGGCCACCGCTGCCACCGCTGCCACCGCGGCCCCGGGCGGTACGACGGTCGCCGCCGAGCAGTGCGCCGGCGACGTCGAGGAGCGCACCCGCGAGGCCCAGGTCGTGCTGCGCGGCGTCGTCCGCACCGCGGGGGTGCCGGGCGTGCCCCCCAAGGACCCGTCGGGCGACGCGAGCGCCGCGGGCGAGCCGGTGCGCGACGTGGTCGTCGTCGCCCAGCGCGTCTTCCGCGGCGGCGTCGAGGAGGGCGGGGCGCCGTTGAAGGTGCAGGTCTCGGGGGCGGCGTCGGCCGCGACGCCGGAGCCGCGGGCGGGCGCGTCGTACGTCATGTTCCTGACGCCGCAGGACGGCGCGGTGGAGTCCTACGTGCTCACCACCGACCTGTGCGGCCTCGTGCCCGCCGGCGAGCTGACCGACGCGGCGGTCGAGGAGGCCGTCGCGGGCGTGGACGCGAGCCCCACCCTCACCTCGGCGGGGGCGGGCGAGCCGCCGGCCTACCTCGGCGCCATGCTCCCGGGCCTGCTGGTGGTCGCGATCGGCCTCGTCGGCTTCGCCGGTACGGCGCTGCTCGGCCGGGTGGTGGGCCGCCGCCACTGACGGCGGCCCGGCGCCGGTGACCCGGCGCGCGACCTAGAGGTACATCCCGCCCGACTCGCCGGGCTGCGCCGGGCGAGCCTGCGCCGGGAGCCCCGCGGTGGGGACGGCGCCGGGCTGGCCCTGGCCGGGCGGCAGCGCGCGCCGCATCTGCTCGAGCTGGGCGCGCGCCACCATCTGCTGGGCGTGGATCGCGGTCTGGATGCCGTGGAAGAGGCCCTCGAGCCACCCGACGAGCTGGGCCTGCGCGATGCGCAGCTCGCCCTCGCTCGGCGTGCCGTCGGCGAACGGCAGCGAGAGGCGCTGCAGCTCCTCGACGAGCTCGGGGGCGAGGCCCTCCTCGAGCTCCTTGATCGACGACTCGTGGATCTCCTTGAGGCGGTTGCGGCTGGCCTCGTCGAGCGGTGCCGCCTTCACCTCCTCGAGGAGCTGGCGGATCATGCTGCCGATCCGCATGACCTTCGCGGGCTGCTCCACGAGCTCGGCCGGGTGCCGCTCGCCGCCCTCGCCCTCGGCGTCGCCGTCCTGCGCGCCGGCGTCCGCCAGGGCGCTGGCCGGCACGGTCGCGACGGGCTGGCCGTCGGGGCCGATGATGACCACGCGCTGCTCGTCGCCGGGGGTCTCCCCCGCGGAGGTGCCAGCCGCGGGGGTGCCGGCCGGGGTCGTGCTCTGCTCGGGCTGCTGGCTCATGCGCCCCACCCTAGCCAGCGGCCGGTGCCGCCCCGGGGCGCCCAGATCGCTCAGATCGCTCAGATCGCTCAGATCGTCAGCAGCACCTTGCCGGAGTGCGAGGACTCCTCGACCACGGTGTGGGCGTCGACGACCTGCTCGAGCGGCAGCGTCGCGTGCACGACGGCGCGCACGGAGCCCGCGCCGACGAGGGGCCACACGTGCTCGGCCACCTGGGCGCAGATCTCGGCCTTCTCCGCCACGGGACGCGCGCGCAGGGACGTCGCGGCGACCGACGCGCGCTTCGTCAGCAGCGTGCCGAGGTCGAGCTCGGCCTTGCTGCCGCCCTGCATGCCGATGACCACGAGCCGCCCGCCGGTGGCGAGGGCGTCGACGTTGCGGGACAGGTACTTCGCGCCCATGTTGTCGAGCACCACGTCGGCGCCGCCGAGCTCGCGGAGCACCGCGACGAAGTCCTCCTCGCGGTAGTCGATGGCGCGCTCGGCGCCCAGGTCGACGCAGAGCGCGCGCTTCTCGGCGCTCCCGGCGGTCGCGAGCACCCGGGCGCCGCGGGCGGCGGCGAGCTGGATGGCGAAGGTGCCGATGCCGCCGGCGCCGCCGTGCACCAGGAAGGTCTCGCCCTCGCGCAGACCGGCGGTCATCACGACGTTCGACCACACGGTGCAGGCGACCTCGGGGAAGGCGGCGGCCGTCACGAGGTCCACACCGGGCGGCGGGGGCATGAGCTGGCCGGCGGGCACGACGACGTGGGAGGCGTAGCCGCCACCGGCGAGCAGCGCGCAGACCTCGTCGCCGACCGACCAGCCCTCGACGCCCTCGCCGAGCGCGGCGACCCGGCCGCTGCACTCGAGCCCCAGCACGTCGGAGGCGCCCGGCGGCGGTGGGTAGAAGCCGCGGCGCTGCAGGAGGTCGGCGCGGTTGACCGCGCTCGCGACCACCTCGACGAGCACCTCGCCGGGCCCCGGCTCGGGGTCGGGCAGCTCGGACAGGACGAGGGACTCGGGCCCACCGGGCTCGGGAGCGGTCACGGCACGCATGGCTCCGACCCTACGCTGGCCCGCATGTCGTCCCCCGGGTCCGGAGCCGCCCCGCCAGCCGTCCTGCGGGTGGCCCTCGTGCAGGAGGCGTCGGGCCTGGACCCGGCCGCCAACCGCCGCCGTCTCGCCGAGGTCGTCGCCCACGCCGGGCCGGGCGCGGACCTCGTCGTGCTCCCCGAGGCCTTCGCCCGCGACTTCGGGACGGCGGGCTCGGACGTGTCGGCGTTCGACGAGCCGCTCGACGGGCCCTTCGTGACGGCAGCCGTCGCGGCGGCCGCCCGCGCCGGTACGACGGTGCTCGCCGGCATGTTCGAGACCTCCGACGACCCGGCCCGGCCGTGGAACACGCTGGTGCTCGTCGACGCCGGGGGCGTGCGGGCGTCGTACCGGAAGATCCACCTCTACGACTCGTTCGGCTACCGCGAGTCCGACCGGCTCAGCGCGGGCGAGCCGACGCCGGTCGTGGCGGCCGTGGCGGGGTTCACGGTCGGGCTGCTCACCTGCTACGACCTGCGGTTCCCGGAGCTGGCGCGCGCGCTCGTGGTCGACCACGGGGCCGAGGTGCTCGTCTGTCCGGCCGCCTGGCTCGCGGGGGAGGGCAAGGCCCACCACTGGCGGACGCTGGCCGCCGCCCGCGCGATCGAGGACACGGCGTACGTCGTGGCCACCGGCCAGCCGGCGCCGCGCTACACCGGCCGCTCCGTCGTCGTGGACCCGCTGGGGCGGACCCTGGCCGAGGCCGGCGACGGCCCCGAGGTGCTGCACGCCGAGCTGCGCCGCGACGTGCTCGACGAGGCGCGGCGCACCAATCCCTCGCTCGCGAACCGGCGGCTGTAGCGTTGGCGGCCGTGTCGAGAGCCTCCGCCGTCCCCCGGACCCCGCGGGAGCAGCGGCTGTCCGCGTGGTGGCTGCTGGTCCTCGGTGGTCTCGCGCTGCTCGTCGGCGGTGGCGTCGGCTGGCTGCCCGCCGTGACCGAGGGGCTGGGCGCGGTCGCCGTGTCCGCCGCCTACTCGTGGGCGCTCGCCGCCCGCACCGGCGGCCGCCCCATCATCGCCGGCGTGCTCGCCGCGGCCCTGGGCCTGACGGCGCTCGTCGTCGACACCCAGACGCTGCGCACCGGCGCGGCCGTCATGACCTGCACGGTCGGGGCGGTGCTGGGCGTGATGGCCACCGTCCCGGCGCGCCGCTTCCTCGCCTGCGTCCGGGAGGTCGCGATCGCCCTCGCGCTCGCCGGCGGGGCCGCCGTGGGGGCGGTGGGCTACGGGCCGACCATCTCGCTGGCCCGGTTCGAGTACACGGTGCTGGCCCTGTCCTTCGTCGTCGTCGCCCTGCTGGTGCACCGGCTCGGCGCGGGCCTCCACGGGCTCGGGCGCCGCGGGGTCGTGGGCGTCGTGGTCGGCACCCTCGTGCTGGCCGTCATCCTGGCGTACGCCGAGGCCCTGCGCCGCTACGGCGCCAGCTCGCTCGTCACGACCGTCCTCGACACGGCCTCCTGGATGCTCGACACCCTCGGCGGCGTGCCGCGGCCCATCCAGGCCGTGCTGGGCGTGCCCGCGCTCGCCTGGGGCGTCTACATGCGCGCCCGCCGCCGGCAGGGCTGGTGGCTCTGCGTCTTCGGTGTCGCCGCCACCGCGCCGGTGGCCAACGGCGTGATGAACCCCTCCGCCACGCTGCTCGAGGCCCTCCTGGGCGTCGTCTACTCCGTCGTCGTCGGTCTCGTGGTGGCGTACGGCGTGATCCGCGCCGACCTGGCGCTCACCGGTTCGCGCGGGTCGCGCGCCCGCCGGGCCGAGGAGCGCAGCGCCGTGCGACCCGAGCCCTCGCGCACCCGCCCGCTGCTCTGACGGGCCCCGACGGGCGCCGACGGGGGGCGGGCGTGCCGACCGCGGGGTGCGGCGTACCTCCCGGTAACGACTAGCGTCACGCCCATGGCTCGCAAGCAGGTCGTGGAGGTCGTCGCCGAGATGGTGGCGTCGGTGGTCGAGGTCGGGTGCGCCGTCGGGGACGACGTGACGCCCACCAGCACGGTGCTGCTGCTGGAGTCGATGAAGATGGAGATCCCCGTGCACCCGGAGCACGCCGGGCGGGTGCGGGAGATCAAGGTCGCCGCCGGCGACGTCATCCAGGAGGGTGACGTGCTGGTGGTGCTCGACCCCGCCTGACGGGGCGGGCGTGCGGCAGAGGGGGCGGGATTCGAACCCGCGGCTGACATCACTGCCAGCGACCGCTTTCAAGGCGGTTCCGATCGGCCACTCCGGCACCCCTCCGTGCGCGGCGGCGCACCGGCCCGCGCGGGCGTCAGTCTAGGCAGGGGCTAGGCGGGGGGCGCGGCGGCGGGCTCGGTGCCGACCCGGCCCGCCTCGCGGACCCGCACGACGTGGTGGTCCACGTCGATGAGCAGGCGCATCAGCTCGCGGCGCACCGTGTCGGGCTCCGGGCTCTGCAGCACCAGGGAGTCGAACGCGCGGGCCCGCTCGATGAGGTGGTTGCGCTGGTCGAGGAGACCGCCCTCGCCCGTGCTGCGCCACCCGGGGCCGTAGCCGTCGGTCTCGTTGACCAGCATGTTGCGCACGGCGCCGAGCCGCTGGCGGACCGTCCAGCGCCAGTTGCCGAGGGCGGGACCCTGGCGGCTGTGCGGCGGCGGGAGGGCGTCGAGCGCCACGTGCAGCGCGTGCAGCGCGGGGGCGGAGCTGCGCACAGGGTCACCTCCATCGGGCGTCCGGGCGGACGGACGTCCATCGTAGCGGCTTGTGACGGCCATCACGCAGCGGTCCCCGTCCGCGGACGGCGCGACGGGCGGGGGAGAATGGCGGGGTGCAGCACGACTACCGCCCGGCCCCCGCCCTCGTCGCCCGCCTGCTGGGCCTGGCCCTCGCCGGCCTCGGGGTGGTCCTCCTGGTGCTCCTGCTCGCGGCGTGGCTGCTCGACCTCCCGCTGGGGTACGCCGTGCTCGTCGCCGCCGTCCTGCTCTTCGGGCTGGGCGCCGTCGGCCTCTGGCTGCTGCGCCGGGCCACCGTCCTCCGGTTCACCGACCAGGGCTACCGCCTGCGCTTCGTGCGCGGTGCCGGCGTGACCCGCGCCCGCTGGGCCGACGTCGAGGACGCGGTGACGACCCACGTCGCGGGGTCGCCCTGCATCGTCCTGCGCCTGCGCGACGGCGGGTCGACGACCATCCCCGTCGACGTGCTGGCCGGCGACCGCGAGGAGCTGATCCACGTCGTGCAGGCGGCGCTCGACCGCGGCCACGGGCTGCGCCGGCTGAAGTGAGCCCGGGCGCCCGCCGTACCCGCCCTGGTTGCGCACTCCCGGCGGCTTCCTAGTAGCCTGTCCGGGCTGTCGGGGAGGCGTCGCCTAGTCCGGTCTATGGCGCCCGCCTGCTAAGCGGGTTTGGGGCTACAACCCCATCGAGGGTTCAAATCCCTCCGCCTCCGCCAGCCGAGCCGAAGCCCCGCCCAGGAACTCCTGGGCGGGGCTTCGTGCGTCCGAGCGGGGCTGGTCAGCGCACCGAGAACGTCCGGGTGGCGCTGGAGGGCAGCAGGTCGGGCGTGCCGCCGTACCCCACCACGAGCTGGTAGCTCCCGCGCGGCAGGCGGGGCAGGCGCACGACCATGTCGCCGACCCGCGGCGGCACGCGCAGGACGCCGGAGGACCAGACGACCCGGCTCCCCTGGTAGATCTTCCACGCGATCGGCGCCGGCGGGCTACCCACACCCGCGAACCTGACGGTGGTGCGCAGCCGACCCGTCGCGCTGGTCGTCGGCACCTGGAGGAACGAGGTGCCGATGCTGGTGGGGGCCGGCACGATCGTGACCCGCCCGGTGGCGCTCAGGCCGTCGCCCACCGCCCCGTCCGGCACGTCGAGGGTCGCGGTGTAGTCGTACGTGCCGACGTGGTCGGAGGGGAGCGTCAGCACCCCGACGCCGCCCTGCAGGTTCACCGACACGTCGAACGGGCCGCGGGGGAGGCCGGTCACCGTGACGCGCGAGCGTGGCGGGACGTCGTCGACGCCGATCGGGAGGCGGGCGACGCCGTACGGCACGGTCACGGGCTCGCCCGCGGTGACCGCCACCCGCGGCTCGAGGGCCGCCCAGTCGATGGTGATCGGCGCCTCGGCCTGCCCGAGCGCGCGCCCGCCGTCGGGGACGACGTACAGCGCGTAGGTCTGGTCGGGGTCGAGCGGGTACGCCGCGAGTCGGTACGTGAGGGTCGCGTCGTCGCTGTTCAGCGAGTACCGGGGCCCCTGCGACACGACGGTCTCGGGCGTCGCGGCGACGTCCTCGATGCCGGGCGCCGCGAGGGCGAGGCGGTAGTAGGCGAAGTCCCGCTCGCCGTAGGGCCCCAGGCCCCATCCCCGCAGCCGCACCGTGACGTCGATGCCGAGGCCGTAGCCGATCTCGTCGACCGCGACCACCTCCACGCTCGGTGCGGGCTCGGCCGCAGTCGTGCGCCCGGGCGCCGCGGTGGTCTGCGTCGCGGCGTGCGTCGCGGCCTGCGCCGCGGGCGCGGGCAGCGGCGCCAGCGCGACCACGATGCCCAGCACGACGGTGGCGATCCACCCGTTCCGCCGGGCCGTGCCCGACGCCTCCCCCGTGTCCGTCACGAGGGGGAGGGTACGTCGCAGCGGACCCCCGCTCACCTGGTCCTGCATATATCTGCATTGCACAGAGTTGAGCCAGCATTCGGCGCTGCGGGCCCGTCGGGGTGCCGCACTATTGACCTCGGAGCGCCGCGAGGCCCGCGGTGCACGAGCAGGATGGAGACCTGGATGAGATTCGTTCGTCGAGCTGGCCTCGCGCTGGCAGCGACTGCGGTGAGCATCGGGCTTCTCGGGGCCGCATCGACCACGGCGCACGCCGACACCAGCTGGGGTCAGAAGTTCAAGAGGACCGTTCCGACGGAGACCGTCGAGGTCCAGCCCCTCGACACCAGCTGGGGCATGAAGTGACGGTCTGAGGCGGTCGCGCACGACACAACTCAACAGACTCCTGAGGCGAGGGCCAACCCAACCCCCACAGTTCGGTCCCTACGCCCCCCCGGCTCGCCTCAGGTGGTGAGGGCGGTGGACGCGGATCCCGCGTCCACCGCCCTCGGTACGTCCTCACCTCGTCAGCGGTACGCCGACGAGGTGTGCGGGTGTGCCTCAGCCAGCTGAGCGCAGCTCGAGGAAGACGGTCGTCCCCTCGCCCAGCGTGCTCTCGATCCGCACGTCGCCGTGCTGGCGCGCCATGAGCCGACGCACGCTGTCGAGGCCCAGGCCGTGCCCGCCGTCGGCGGTGGCGAGGCGTCCCCGCTCGCCGGGCTCGAAGATCCGCTCGAGGTCGTCGGGGTGGATGCCGCGCCCGGAGTCGGTGACGGTGATCCGCACCAGCGACGTGCCCGGCCGGGCGCCGTCCGCCGTACTGGTCGGCACGGCCTCGGTCGCGACGACCACCTCGCCGTCGGAGTAGCGCAGCGCGTTGCCGACGACGTTCGCGAGCACGCGCTCCATCGCCTGCCGGTCGGCCAGGACGGTGCGGGCCGTCGTCGACAGCCGCAGCCGCACCCGATCGGCCGCGGGGGCCGTGAGCGCTGCGCGCACGGTGGCCGGGACGACCTGGTCGATGCGGATGGCCTCCAGCTCCAGGACGTCCGCAGAGGCGGACCCCGGAGAGCGCGGGGCGCCGAGCTGACGCTCCATCATCGTGTCGAGCCGGCGCAGGCTCCGTACGGCGCGCTCCAGCATCGCGGCGGGCACCCCGGCGGCGTCCAGCTCCTCGAGGGCGAGGTCGACGTACCCCAGGGCCGCGGTCAGCGGGGCCCGCAGGTCGTGGGTGAACGCGGCGTGCTGCTGCTCCCGGGCGAGCTCGGCGAGGTGCTGGTCGGTGACGTCGCGGGTGACCTTGACGAAGCCGGCCAGGCTCCCGTCGGCGTCCCGGACGGCGCTGATCGTGACGTCGGCCCAGAACCGCGTGCCGCCCCGGCGCAGCCGCCAGCCGACCGAGTGGGCCACGCCCTCCTCGGCGGCCTGGCGCAGCAGCCGGGCCGGCAGGTCGGCGCGCTGGTCGGTCTCGGTGTGGAAGCGGGTGAAGGACGTGCCGACGACCTCGGAGCTGCGGTAGCCCTTGACCTGCTCGGCCGCCGCGTTCCAGCTCAGCACCGTGCCGTCGACGGTCAGGGTGATGACGGCGTAGTCGCGGATCTGCGCGAGCAGCGCGTGCACGTCGCGCAGCACCCACGACTCGTGGGCGGGGCCGGCGCCCCCGGCGGGACCGGAGCTGCGGGGCACGGGCGTGTCACGAGGGACGTCCGCGCGGGACGAGGCGCGGCGGGCGTCCGTGGGTACTCGGGTTCTCGGCACGCGGCTGGCTCCTGGGTCGTCGACGATCAACGGCGGTCGCGGTCCGAGATGCCGCAGGCGACGGCCGGGGCCGCCGTGGTGGTCCCCGGGTACGCGCACCCGACGACGGTGAACAGTGTGCTCCGTCGGGGCGGGCAACGGGGCATTTTCGAGGTTACCGGCCGGTCGGAGGTCGTTCGTGGCCCGAGACCCCCCGCTGGCCCATCGTGTAGCCGAGCTGGAACCGGGTCTGCGCCTCGAACTCCTCCTTGAGGTCGGCGACGTAGCCGGCGTACGTGCGGGGGCTGACGCCGAGACGCTTCGCGCTCACCGGGTCGGCGTGGCCCTCGATGAGCATGCGGATCGTCATGGCCCGCTGCTCCGCGGCGATGTCGCGCAGCATCGACGACTCGTTGTTGGCGAAGGCGCGGCCCCGCTCCCAGTGCCGCTCGAACACGTCGACGAGGTAGGCGACCAGGGACGGCTCGCGGATCGCGATGGCGACGGAGTGCCCCTCCCGGCCGGGGATGATCGCGAGCCGACGGTCCACCACGATGAGGCGGTTGAAGAACTCGTCGAGGGTGCGCACCTCCGCGCCGCGCTCGGTGACGGTCGCGACGTACTTGTGCGTGATCGAGCTGCGCCGCGCCGCGTGCTGGTAGAGCGTGCGCATCCGCACGCCCCGTTCCAGCGCGGCGCTGTCGCGCTCGGCGGCCTTCGCGAGCGCGGCCGCGTTGCGGCCCACCTGCGGCTGCGCGGTCAGCAGCTCGGTCTCCGCGTCCGCGACGATCGCGCCGATGAACGGGTCGATGGCGTCGCCGCGGATCTCGGTGACGGGGCCCGAGGCGGGCTGCGGCGCGCGCCGCCACGCGTGGGCCAGCGTGCCGAACGTGCGGGCCCAGGCCGAGGACTCCGCGAGCAGCTCGGCGCCGCGCTGACCCAGGGGCGAGACGACCTGCGACTGCGCGGCGGTGGGGTCGATCGCGACGTACCGGTTGCCCTCGCGGCCCAGCAGCCCCAGCTCGAGCAGGAGGGCGAGCGCCTCGGCGAGCTCGGCCCCCGGCTGCAGGCGGGGGTCGTCGACGGCCAACCCGTTCGCGTCCAGCGCCTCCTCGTACAGGCGGGTACCCGCCTCCTCGAAGAGCGCTCGCGCCCCGGGACCCACCTCGACCACCGCACCCGCCCTCCGCGACGACGACACACCGACCCCCGCGGACGATCATCCCACCCCGCACACGCCCGAGGTGGACGGATGCGGCAGCACGCAGGACGGCCCCGGGACCGCGGGGTCCCGGGGCCGTCCGTGTGCGGTGCGCGACCTGCGCGCCGCGGCGTGGTCTCAGAGGCCGAGGCGGGCCTTCAGGCCGTCGAGCTCGGTCCACAGCACGCTCGGCAGGTCGTCGCCGAACTTGTCGAACCACTCCTGGATCTGCGGGATCTCGGCCTGCCACTCCTCGACGTCGACCAGGAGCGCCTGCTCCAGCGCCTCCGTGGTCATGTCGAGGCCGTCGATGTCGAACGAGCCGACCTCCGGCACGTGGCCGATCGGGGTCTCGACGGCGGCGGCCTGGCCATCGATGCGCTCGACGATCCACTTGAGCACACGGCTGTTCTCGCCGAACCCGGGCCACAGGAAGCCGCCCTCGTCGTCGCGGCGGAACCAGTTGACGTAGAAGACGCGCGGGAGCTTGGCCGCGTCGTTCTCCTTGCCCACGTTGATCCAGTGGCTGAAGTAGTCGCCGGCGTTGTAGCCGATGAAGGGCAGCATAGCCATCGGGTCGCGGCGCACGACGCCGACCGCGCCGACGGCGGCGGCCGTGGTCTCCGAGGAGAGCGTGGCGCCGAGGAACGTGCCGTGCGTCCAGTCGCGGGCCTCGAAGACCAGCGGGACCGTCGTCTTGCGGCGACCGCCGAAGAGGATCGCGTCGATCGGCACGCCGCGCGGGTCGTCGTACTCCGCCGCGAGGATGTCGCACTGCTTGATGGGGGTGCAGTAGCGGCTGTTGGGGTGGCTCGACAGCTCGTCGCTGTCGGGCGTCCAGGGCTCGCCCTTCCACGAGGTGGCCTTGGCGGGCGGGTTCTCGAGGCCCTCCCACCAGACGTCGCCGTCCTCGGTGAGCGCCACGTTCGTGAAGAGCGAGTTGCCCTTGTTGATCGTGCGCATGGCGTTGGGGTTCGTGTGCTCGTTCGTGCCCGGCGCCACGCCGAAGAAGCCGTACTCCGGGTTGACGGCCCACAGGCGGCCGTCGGGGCCGATGCGCATCCAGGCGATGTCGTCGCCCAGCGTCTCGACCTTCCAGCCGGGGATGGTGGGCTCGAGCATCGCGAGGTTGGTCTTGCCGCAGGCGCTCGGGAAGGCGGCGGCGATGTACTTCACGACGCCCTGGGGCGAGGTGAGCTTGAGGATGAGCATGTGCTCGGCCAGCCAGCCCTCGTCGCGGGCGATGACGCTGGCGATGCGCAGGGCGTAGCACTTCTTGCCCAGCAGCGCGTTGCCGCCGTACCCGGAGCCGAACGACCAGATGGCCCGCTCCTCGGGGAACTGCACGATGTACTTCGTCTCGTTGCACGGCCAGGCCACGTCGGCCTCGCCCGGCGCGAGCGGGTGGCCGACGGAGTGCAGCGCGGGGACCCAGCGCACGTCGGCACCGGCGGCGTCCAGCTCCTCCATGCGGCGCAGCACCGGGGTGCCGAGGCGGGCCATCACGCGCATCGAGACGGTGACGTAGGCGGAGTCGGTGATCTCGACGCCGAACATCGGCTGCTCCGCGTCGAGGTGACCCATCACGAAGGGGATGACGTACATCGTGCGCCCGCGCATGCAGCCGGCGTAGAGCCCCCGCATGAGCTCCTTCATCTTCTCCGGCTGCATCCAGTTGTTCGTGGGGCCGGCGTCGCGCTCGTCGACGGAGCAGATGTAGGTGCGGTCCTCGACCCGGGCGACGTCGATGGGGTCCGACGCGCCGTGGAACGAGTTGGGCTTGAGCTCGGGGTTGAGCCGGGTGAAGGTGCCGGTCGCGACGAGCGCGTCGGTCAGCTCGGTCCACTCCTCGTCGGAGCCGGTGACCCAGTGGATGCGCTCCGGCTGGGTGAGCTCGGCGACCTCGGTGACCCAGGCGAGGATGCCCTCGTGGCTGGTCGGCTGGTCGGTGCTGGCGGGTGCTGCGGTGGCGGTCATGCCTGCGGGGTTCCCTCTCGCGCATCGCGGTGCCGACCCCTGTGGGACGACGCCGGCCGTCGAGCGTGTCGACGGTGTGGTCGGAGTGTGCTGATCGCGCGGCGACGTCGGCGGCGATGCCTCCCCGTGACGCGGCTGCACCGCGGGGAGGACTTCTGGGCGCCCGGCGGGCCGGGCGTCACCGAGGCTGGCACACGATCGGCTGCCGCCCTATTGGATCGATCTATGGACCATGGTTCCGGTTGGGAACATGTCCGAACGTGCCCGCAACGGGTGTTTCCGCAGGTCACCGGCCGAGTGCTCGCTCGGCGCGGGCGTCACGATAGCGCGCCGACGGCCCGGACGTCATGCGGATCGTGGCCCGGGGCCTCGGGTCCGGATGACGTCCGGGGTGGGGGCGGCGGGGGAGGGTGGGGCGGCGGCGGCGGGGCGGCGGTCGGGCGGTGCTCAGGCGGCCGGTACGGCGGAGCGCGGCGCCACGCGGGCGCGGTGCGCGACGAGCTCGACGACGGCGGGGTGGGCGCCGATGACGTCGGCGACGACGCTCGCGCCGGCGGCCCGGGCGAGCTCGGCGCAGCGCCGCGCGAAGAATCCGGGCGCCAGGAGGTAGGGCGCGACGGCGTCGCCGGGGCGCACCACGTCCTCGGGGCGCTCGCCGAGCCCGGAGAGGGTGGCGACGCGCACCGGGGCGCCGCGCAGCACGCCGAGCATGCGGGCCGCGGCGGCGAGGTCCGCGGTCGACCCGGGGCGGCGGGAGCCGGCGGCCACCATCGTCACGGGCTGGCCGGGGTGGGCGCCCGCCTCGACGAGCCGGTCGCACATCGCGTCGGCGAGCAGGGGCGAGGGCCCCAGGGCGGCGGCGAGTGCGGTCGGCACGGGCGCCGCGGCGACGGCCTCGGGCACGTCGGAGTCCACGTGCAGCCCCGACGACAGCAGCAGCGGGACGACGACGACCGGGCGGGTCGCCGCGGCCAGCACGTCGTCGAGCAGCGGGGCGGCGAGCTCGACGTACGACGCGGTGGCCGGCACCCCGAGGCGCGCCCCGACGGCGGCGGTGAGCGCCTCGGCCACGGGGCTGCCGGAGCCGTCGCGGGTGCCGTGGGCGACGGTGACGAGGTGGGCCTGCTGGTGGGGGCGGTGGGCGGGGGCGGTCACGCTGCTCCTCGGGCTCACAGGTCGACGGCGAGGCGGTAGCCCCGCTTGTAGACGGTCTGGACGACCTTCGTGCCGACGCCGGCGCGCAGCCGGGCCACGGCCATGTCGACGGCGTGGTCGGAGCTGCCGGCGCCCGCGGCGCCGCGGGGCAGGGCGCCCAGCAGCTCGCGGCGCGACACCACCGCGCCGGGCCGCTCGGCGAGGGCGTGCAGGATCGCGAGCGGCGCGGGGGTCAGGGGGGCCTCGGCGCCGTCGACGATCACGGTGTCGCCCACGAGCCGCAGGACGTGGCCGCCCGCCTCGAGCACGAGACCGGCGTGGCGCAGCGGCAGCTCCTGCTCGAGCAGCTTGACCATGGCGGCGAGGCGGGCGCGGTCGGGCTCGACGGTCGGCACGCCCCACAGCTCGAAGGCCGCGGAGGTGACGGGACCGACGCAGGTGGCGAGCACGTCGGCCTGGAACGCGGCGACGACGTCGTCGCGGCGCCCGACCGAGGCGGCGGCCTCCATGAGGGCGGCGACGGCGGGCGCGGAGGTGAAGGTGACCGCGTGCAGCGAGCGGTCGGCGATGCGGTCGATGAGGGTGAACATGGGCGTCGGGTCCTCGGCGGGCTCGACGCGGTACACGGCCACCGAGGTGACGGTCGCCCCCAGCCGGCGCAGCGCGTGGGCCACCATCGACAGCGACTGCCCGTGCTCCTGCACGACGATGTGCGCGCCTGACAGGTCCCGGCCGCGCACGTGGCGCAGCACGTCGTCGAAGCGCTCCGAGTCGGGCGCCCACAGCTCGCGCAGGCCGCGCCGGCGCAGCGCCCCCACCGACTTCGGGCCGCGCGCGAGGATCTCGGCCCGCCCGAGGTGCGCCACCAGCGCCGGCAGCAGGCCCCACTCCTCGGCGGAGTCGAACCACGCCTTCATGCCGATGCCCGTCGTGGCGAGGAAGAGGTCGACCGGGGTGGCCAGCACCTGCTCGGTGACCGCCCGCAGCTCCGCGTCCTCGACGCGCCGGGGGTGCATCGAGAGCGCGGGCGCCCACACGGTCGCGGCGCCGCGGCGCTCGAGCAGCGCGACCTGCTCCTCCACCTTCCGCGCCGCCGTGACGCCGACGGTGAACCCGGTGAGCGGCCCGGTGCCGTCCGCCGTACCGGTCTCGTCGGCGGCGTCGGTGGCGTCGGCGACCGCGGGGGCCTCGTCGGTCATGGGGCTGCGACTCCCTGGGTCTCGGGCGGTGTGCCGGCGACGGTGCCCACCTCCACGACGCCGTCGACGACGCGGACGGGGTACGTCGCGACCCGGACGTCCGGGTCGTCGAGGCACACGCCGTCGCGCAGGCCGAAGGGCTGCTTGAGCATGGGCGAGGCCACGAAGGGTACGTCGCCGCGCGTGCCGACGATGCCACGGGCCAGCACCGAGGCGCGGGCGAACGGGCAGTGGTTGTCGAGCGCGAACCACTCGTCGTCGTACGTGCGGAACACCGCGACCGCCCGGCCGGCCACCAGCGCCGCGACGCCGCGCTCGCGCCCCAGCCGGTCGGTGGCGCAGACGGGCGTCCAGGTGGTCGTCGCGGTGGTGGCCGGCGTGGTGGTCGGGGTCATCGGGGGGCTCCCACGGGGATCGTCGCGCCGAGGTCGACCGGCGCGGGGGCGGGGTCGTCGGCGAGGACCGGGCGGATCTGGCCGCGCTCGGTCGTGAAGGTGATGGTCGGGTCGGGGGTGCCGGGTGCGTTGACGAAGGAGACGAAGCGGGACAGCTTCTCCGGGTCCTCCAGGGTCGCGCGCCACTCGTCGGCGTAGGTCTCGACGTGCCGCTCCATCGCGGCCTCCAGCTCGCTGCCGAGGCCGAGGGCGTCGTCGACGACGACCGCGCGCACCCGCTCCAGGCCGCCGTCGAGGGACTCGACCCAGGCGGCGGTGCGCTGGAGGCGGTCGGCGGTGCGGATGTAGTACATGAGGAACCGGTCGAGGTAGCGCAGCAGCGTGGGGGTGTCGACGTCGCCGACCAGCAGCTCCGCGTGCCGCGGGGTCGCGCCGCCGTTGCCCCCGACGTACAGGTTCCAGCCCTTCTCGGTGGCGATGACCCCGAAGTCCTTGCCGCGGGCCTCGGCGCACTCGCGGGCGCAGCCCGACACCCCGCCCTTCAGTTTGTGGGGGCTGCGCAGGCCGCGGTAGCGCAGCTCCAGGTCGATGGCGAGCTGCACCGAGTCCTGCACGCCGTAGCGGCACCAGGTCGACCCGACGCACGACTTCACGGTGCGCAGCGACTTGCCGTAGGCGTGGCCGGACTCGAAGCCGGCGTCGACGAGACGGGTCCAGATGGCCGGCAGCTCCTCCATGCGGGCGCCGAAGAGGTCGATCCGCTGGCCGCCGGTGATCTTCGTGTAGAGCCCGAAGTCGCGGGCGACCTCGCCGATCACGATCAGCTTCTCGGGGGTGATCTCGCCGCCGGGGATGCGGGGGACGACGGAGTAGGTGCCGTTGCGCTGGATGTTGGCGAGGTAGGCGTCGTTGGTGTCCTGCAGCGCGCCGGTCTCGCCCTCGAGCACGTGGCCGTTGAACTGGCTGGCGAGCACCGAGGCGACGGTCGGCTTGCAGATGTCGCAGCCGCGGCCGGTGCCGTGGGCCTCGACGACCTCGGTGAAGGTGCGGTAGCCGTGCACGGCGACGACGTCGAAGAGCTCCTGGCGGGTGAGCGCGAAGTGCTCGCAGAGGCTGCGGTCGACCTCCTTGCCGACGGAGGCGAAGTAGTCCTCGATGATCCCCTTCACCGTCGGCACGCACGAGCCGCAGGTGGTGCCGGCGCTCGTGCACGTCTTCACCGTCGCGAGGTCGGCGCAGGCGTGCTCGCCGTCGACGTCGACCGCGTCGAGCAGGTCGCGCTTGCTGACGTTGTTGCAGGAGCAGACGACGGCCTCGTCGGGCAGGCCCAGCTGGAGCGCGCCGCGGCTCTCCGGGAGGATCAGCTCCTCCGGGTTGTCGGGCAGCAGCATGCCGCTGGCCACCATCGGCCGCAGCAGCCCGTACGCCGACGCGTCGCCGACGAGCACGCCGCCGAGCAGCACGTAGGCGTCCTCGCGGGGGGTGCCGTCCTCGGCCGGGCCGGCGGGGCCGACGACCAGCTTCTTGTAGAGCCCCGCGACGGCGTCGGCGAAGACGAGCTCGAGCGCGTCGGGGGTGGTGGCGAACGCGTCGCCGAACGACGCGACGTCGACGCCGAGCAGCTTGAGCTTGGTGGACATGTCGGCGCCGGTGAAGGCACCGGCGGTGCCGCCGAGGAGGGTGTCGACGACGATCTCGGCCATCGCGTAGCCCGGGGCGACGAGGCCGTACATGACCCCCGCCGGGGCCGCGCACTCGCCGATCGCCCACACGTGGGGGTCGGTGACCGAGCGCAGCTGCTCGTCGACGAGCACGCCCCCGCGCGGCGCGACCTCGAGCTCCGCGGCCCGGGCGAGGGCGTCGCGGGGGCGGATGCCGGCGGAGAACACGACGACGTCCGCGGCGATCGGGTCGGCGTCGCGCAGGCCGAGGCCGGCGACGCGGCCGGTGCCGTCGTCGAGCACCTCGGTGGAGGCGACCCCGCAGTGGACCGTCAGCCCCAGCTTCTCGACGTGGCGCACGAGCGTCGCTCCGCCGACCTCGTCGAGCTGCACGGGCATGAGCCGGGGCGCCATCTCCACGACGTAGGTCTCGGCGCCGAGCTGGTGCAGCGCGTTCGCCGCCTCGAGGCCGAGCAGGCCGCCGCCGATGACGATGCCGCGCCGGCGCGCACCGTCGGGCCCGGGCGCCACCGCGTCGCGGATCGCCTCGAGGTCCTCGATGGTGCGGTAGACGAAGCACCCGTCGAGCTCCTTGCCGGGGACGGGCGGCACGAAGGGGGCGGCGCCGGTGGCGAGCACCAGCTCGTCGTACGTCGTGGTGCCGCCGTCGGAGAGGGCGAGGGTGCGGGTCGCCCGGTCGAGGCCGACCACCTCCGTGCCGAGGTGGAGGGCCACGCGGGGGTCGTCGTACGCCGCGCCCGGCAGGAACGACAGCGCCTCCGCGCCCACCTCGAAGAAGGAGGTGAGGGCGACGCGGTCGTAGGCGGCACGGGGCTCGGCGCCGTAGACGACCACGTCGTGGGTCTCGGTGAGGCCGCGCTCGATCGCGGCGGCCACGAAGCGGTGGCCGACCATGCCGTGGCCGACGACGACGATGCGGGGCCGGCGGCCTTCGGTCGTGGGGCTCATGGGGTTCTCCTCGGGGGTACGGCGGGTGGTGCGGGCGGGTCGGGCAGGTCGAGCGGGGCGGGCGGGGTGCGGGTCAGGCGGGGGCGGGCACGGGTGGCCGGGCGGCGAGCAGGGCGCGGACGCTGCTCGCGCAGCCGCCGCACCCGGTGGTGGCGCGGGTGGTGGCGCGGACGTCCTCGACCGACGCGCACGCCCGCACGGCCCCGGCGCTGACGCCCGCGCAGGCGCAGACCTCGGCGTCGTCGGGCAGGTCGGCGGGACCGGTGGCGGCCGAGCGGGCCTCGGGCAGGAGCAGGTCGCCCGGCTCGTGGGGGCCGAGCACGGTGCCGCGCTCGACGTACTGGGTCAGCAGGCCCACCCGCGCGAGGTCCCCGACGAGGGCGGCGGCGACGATGCGGCCGTCGCGGACGACCAGCTTGCGGTGCGAGCGGGCGATCGGGTTGGTGACGGCGACGACCTCGCCGCCGGCCGCGGCCTCCGCCTCGGGGTCGCCGACCACCGCCACGTCGAGGCCGGTCGCGCGCAGGCGGGCGACCTCCCGGTTGCCGGGGTACGGCGCGACCCCGCCCCCCGCGCGCCGCGCGAGCAGCTGCGCGGCGAGCGCGGTCGCCTGGTCCCACGCCGGCCCGACGAAGCCGGACACGCGCCCGGCGTGCTGGGCGCAGTCGCCGATCGCGTGGACGCGGGGGTCGCTGGTGGTGAGGAGGTCGTCGACGACGACGCCGCGGCGCACCTCGAGGCCGGCGCCGCGGGCGAGGGCCACCGACGGGCGGCCGCCGGCGGTGAGCACGACGAGGTCGGTGGCGAGCACGTGGCCGTTGTCGAGGCGCACGCCCACGGCGTGCTCCGGCATCGGGGAGGGCACGAGGCCGGTGGCGCGCGCCCCGGCGTACGTCGTGGTGCCGAGCCGCGCGAGGTCGCGGGCCAGGATGCTCGCGCCGCTGCGGTCGAGCTGGCGGCTCAGCACGTGGGGGGCGCCCTCGACGATCTCGGTGACGACGGCGGCGCGGCCGGTGCGGGCGCCCTCCTGGCTGCTGAGCGCGCGGGCCACCTGGAGGCCGAGCAGGCCGCCGCCGACGACGACCGCGCGGCGCACCGGCTGCTCCCTGCGGGCGAGGGCGGCGACGAGGCCGCGGCAGTCGGCCTGGGAGCGGAAGGCGTGGACCGTCGGGTGCAGCGTGCCGTCGGGGCGCACGAGGCCGCGGATCGGCGGCAGGGTCGGGATCGACCCGGTGGCCAGCACGAGGCGGTCGTAGGGGACGCGGTCGCGGTCGACGAGCACGACCTCGCTGGCGTCCCGGTCGACCTGGGCGACGCGGACGCCGGCGCGCAGGACGACGCCGTTCTCGGCGTACCACTCCTCGTCGCGCAGCACGGTGGCCCGCGGGTCGTGGGTGCCCTCGAGCACGGCGGAGAGCAGGATCCGGTTGTACGCCGGACCCGGCTCCTCGCCGAGCACCGTCAGGCGACCGCCGCCGGTGACCCAGCCGCCCGCGACGAGGCTCTCGACCAGGCGCACGGCGGCCATGCCGTGGCCCACGACGACGAGGTGCTCCCCGGTGCTCATGCGCTCACCGCCGCGGCGCAGACCTTGAACTCGGGCATCCGGCTGGCCGGGTCGAGCGCGTCGTTGGTGAGCCGGTTGGCCCCGACCCAGTGGAAGGGAACGAAGACGGTGTCGGGGCGGATGGTCGCGACGACGCGGGCCGGGGCGCGCATCGCGCCGCGCCGGGTGCGGACCGTCAGCAGCTCACCGTCGGTGGTGCCGAGGCGGCGGGCGAGCTGCGGGTGCAGCTCGACGAACGGGCCCGTGTCGGGCAGCTCCTTCACGCGGCGGGTCTGGGCGCCGGACTGGTACTGGCCCAGCACGCGCCCGGTCGTCAGGTGCAGCGGGTAGTCGGCGCAGGGCTGCTCGGCCGCGCCGCGGAACTCGGTGACGAGGAAGCGGGCCCGGCCGTCGGGGTGGCCGAAGCGGTCGGCGAAGAGGCGCGGGGTGCCGGGGTGCGGCGCCCCCTCGGGGCCGTCGGGGCCGCCGGCGGCCGGGTCGGTCGCGGGGCAGGGCCAGAACACGCCGTGCTCGGCGCGGATGCGGTCGTAGGTGATGCCCGAGTAGTCGGCGGGCCCGCCGGCCGAGGCCCGCCCCAGCTCGGCGAAGACCTCCTCCGGGTCGGTCGCGAACGCCACGGGGGAGCCGAGGCGCTCGGCCAGCCCGGCGATGACCTCGAGGTCGGTGCGGACCCCCTCGGGCGGCGTCAGCGCCCGCTGGCGCAGGACGACGCGGCCCTCGAGGTTCGTCATCGTGCCGGTCTCCTCGGCCCACTGGGTCACGGGGAGCACGACGTCGGCCATCGCGGCCGTCTCCGAGAGGACGAGGTCGGCGACGACGAGGAGGTCGAGCGCGGCGAGGCGCTCGGTGACGTGGGTGGCGTTGGGGGCCGAGACGACGATGTTGGAGCCGTGCACGAGCAGGGCCCGCGGGCCGTCCGGCGTACCGAGGGCCTCGAGCAGCTCGTAGGCCGAGCGGCCCTTGCCGGGCAGGGAGTCGGGGTCGACGCCCCACACCCCGGCGACGTGGGCGCGGGCGGCGGGGTCGGTGATGAGGCGGTAGCCGGGCAGCTGGTCGGCCTTCTGGCCGTGCTCGCGCCCGCCCTGGCCGTTGCCCTGGCCGGTGAGGCAGCCGTAGCCGGCGCCCTCGCGCCCCGGCATGCCCAGCGCCAGGGCCACGTTGATCCAGGCCAGGACCGTGTCGGAGCCCTGGCTGTGCTGCTCCACGCCGCGGGCGGTGAGCACCATGACGCGCCCGCCGCGGGCCGCCGTGGAGATCAGCAGGTCGGCGAGCGCTCGGACCTCGTCGGCGGCGATGCCCGTGACCCGCTCGACCCGCTCGGGCCACCAGGAGGTGACGCTGCGGCGCACCGCGTCGAAGCCGCTCGTGCGTGCGGCGACGTAGTCCTCGTCGACCGCGCCCGCGGCCACGACGAGGTGGAGCACGCCGAGCGCGAGCGCGAGGTCGGTGCCCGGCACCGGGGCGAGGTGCAGGTCGGCGCGGTCGGCGGTGGGGGTACGACGGGGGTCGACCACCACGACCCGCCCACCGCGCTCGCGGAGCCGGTCGAGGTGGCGCGCCGCCGGCGGCGCGGTCTCGGCCAGGTTGGAGCCGGCCAGCACGAGCACGTCGGCGCGCTCGACGTCGGCGAGCGGGAACGGCAGGCCGCGGTCGAGACCGAGGGCCCGCAGCCCCGCCGAGGCGGCCGAGCTCATGCACCAGCGGCCGTTGTAGTCGATCTGGCTCGTGCCGAGCGCGACCCGGGCGAACTTGCCGAGCTGGTAGCCCTTCTCGTTCGTCAGCCCGCCGGCCCCGAAGACGGCCACGGCGTCGGGGCCGTCCTCGGCGCGGATCGCGGTGAGGCGGTCGGCGACGAGGTCGAGCGCCTCGTCCCAGGTCGCCGGCCGCAGCTCGCCGCGCGAGCCGTCGGCGGCGCGGTCCCGCACCAGCGGGGTCGTGAGGCGCTCGCGGTGCCCCCGCAGCCCGGCGGCCGTCCAGCCCTTGCGGCACAGCGCGCCCTCGTTCACCGGGAACGCCTCCCACGCCCCCACCGCGAGGGAGCGTCCCTCGCGGGTGAGCGTCATGCCGCACTGCAGGGAGCAGTAGGGGCAGTGGGAGGTCGTCACGGGGGCTCCTCGTTCCGGTGCGGGTGGGTCGGTCAGACGTGCGACGCGGTGCGGCCGCGGCGCAGGTAGACGGTGCAGACCACGACGACGCAGAGCGCGTAGTAGCCGGCGAAGACCATGAAGGCGCCCTTGGTCGCGGTCAGCGGGTCGGCCACCCAGGGCGCGCTGAACGCGAGCGGGATGAGGAAGCCGCCGATCGCCCCGACGGCGCCGATCACGCCGAGGGCGGCCGAGGCCTGCTGGCCCGCAGCGGTGAGCGCGGTGGTGCGCTCCGGCGTACCGGCGGGGGAGGTCGCCTCGGCCCGGCGGCGCCAGATGGCGGGGATCATCTTGTACGTCGAGCCGTTGCCGATGCCGGTGCAGGCGAACAGCACGAGGAAGAAGCCGAGGAAGAGCGGGAACAGGCTCTCGTTCTCGGTGGCGATCGCCGGGTCGGCGGTCGGGTTCGGGGTGAGCTGGAAGACGGTCCAGAGCACCGCGAGCGTGCTGGCGGCCAGGCCGAGGAAGGCGACCAGCGTGATGCGGGCGCCGCCGTACCGGTCGGCCAGCCAGCCGCCGATCGGGCGGGCGACCGAGCCGACGGCCGCGCCGAGGAACGCGAAGTAGGCGAAGTAGATGCCCGTGCCGAGCGGCGCCGGGTCCGGCACCCAGAAGTTGAGCTTGATGAGCAGCGGCATGGCGGCGGAGTAGCCGATGAACGAGCCGAAGGTGCCGATGTAGAGCACCGACATCACCCAGGTGTGCGGCTCGCGGACCACCCGCAGCTGCTCGCGGGGCTTCACGACGGCGGTGCCGAGGTTGTCCATCCACAGCCACGCGGCGACGGTCGCGACGACGGCGAGGGCGGCGTACACGAGCGCGGCCCGCTCCAGGTGGATGCCGCCCTGCGAGGCCTGCACCAGCCCGAAGAGGCCGGCGCCGCCGACGATGACGGGCAGCAGCAGCTGGATGAGCGCGACGCCGAGGTTGCCGCCCGCGGCGTTGAGGCCGAGCGCGGCGCCCTTGCGCGCGGTCGGGTAGAAGTAGTTGATGTTGGCCATCGAGCTGGCGAAGTTGCCGCCGCCGAAGCCGGCCGTGGCCGCGATGACGCAGAAGACCCAGTACGGCGTGCCCTCGTTCGTCACCGCCAGCGCGAACCCGAGGGTCGGGACGAGGAGCAGGGCCGCCGAGACGATGGTCCAGTTGCGCCCGCCGAACAGGCCGACCGCGAAGGTGTAGGGGATCCGCAGCAGCGAGCCCACGAGGTTGGGGATCGCCACGAGCAGGAACAGCTGCTGGGCCGAGAAGGCGAAGCCCATCGCGACGAGGTAGGCCGAGCTCACGCTCCAGATCAGCCAGACGGAGAAGCCGAGGTGCTCGGCGAAGATCGACCACGCGAGGTTGCGGCGGGCCACGGGCCGGCCGGTCTCGGACCAGAACTGCGGGTCCTCGGGGCGCCAGTCGTCGATCCAGCGGCGGGTGCGGCGCTGCGGGCCCGCCGGTGCGTCGGTGGCCGCGGCGCCGGTGCGCGCCTCGGGCGCGGGCCCGGTGCCGGGCGGGGGAGCGGTGATGGTCACGGGGGCCTCCTGGGGCCTGCGTGGGCCTGTTCTCGGACTCCCCCGACACTGGGTCTCGCGTGTTACGCCGAGCCGTGCGCGTGTTTCACGAGTGCGTCACTTTTCGCTCACGGGCTCACAAGAGCCGTCGGGGCCTGCCCGTCCGGGCCATCCCTCCTCCCCGATGAGTTCGCCGCCGCCGGCCGGTCGGTGCGGGCGTGGACACCGATCGACCCGTGCCGGCGACCACCGCCGCCGCCGTGCTCGCGCGCCTGGAGGCCGCCGCGACCGACGCCGACCTGGCCGCGCTGCGGCGCCGGCTCGGACCGGACGAGCCTGCGTTCGGCCTGCGGATGGGCACGCTCTTCGCGATCGCGCGGACGGCCGCCGGCCTGTCGCTGCCGGAGGTGGAGCGCCTCCTGGCGCACCCGACCTTCGAGGGCCGGATGGCGGGGTTCTGCGTGCTCGACGAGCAGGCGCGTCGGGCGCTGCGCGCGGACCGCCGCGGCGACCGGGCGCTGCGCGAGGTCTACCTCGCCCACCACGACGCGATCACGACGTGGGACATGGTCGACCGCGCAGCGCCCCGGGTGGTCGGGGCGACGCTCCTGGGCGGCCCCCACGACCTGCTCGACGACCTCGCCCGGAGCCCCGACCCGCTGCGCCGGCGCACCGCCGTGACGGCGCCCCTGTGGTTCACGCGGGCGGGGACGGCGGACGACCTCGCGGCCGGCTTCGCGCTCGCGGCCCGCCTGCACGCGGACCCCGAGCCGCGGGTCCACCTGCCGGTGGGCATCTTCCTCGCCCACGCGGGCAAGGTCGCGCCCGACGAGCTCACCCGGTTCCTCGAGCGGTACGGCGCCGCGATGCCGCGCGCGGCCCTGCGTCAGGCCACCCGCCTCCGGCGCACCGCGTGAGCCGCGCCCCGGCCCGTCGCGTTCAGCCGCCCCAGCCGCGCAGTGCGGCGTCGAGAGCGTCCAGCGCGCCCGGCCAGGTGGCGGCGGGCGGCGGGTCGCTGTGGTCGAACGCGCCGGACAGCTCGAGGTCGACGTACCCGTGCACGACACTGCCGAGCAGCCGGACGGCGAGCACCTCCGCCTTGGGTGGGAGGTCGTACCCGCGGAGCACCGCCCGCGACAGCTCGGCGAGCCGGCGCCCCTCGGCGACCGCCGGGGAGCCGGGCGCGACCCGCAGCCGCGTCGCGGCGTACCGCCCCGGGTGCGCCTGGGCGTAGGCGCGCACCACGTCGGCGTACGCGACCAGCGCGTCACGGCCCGCTCGGCCCGCCACCGCGTCGCCCGCCCGGTCCGCCAGCTCGCCCAGGGCGAGGGCGGTCACCGCGGCGCGGATCTCGTCGAGCCCGGCGACGTGGGCGTAGACGCTCGCCGGCCGCACCCCCAGCCGCTCCGCCACCGCGGCGACGCGCAGGGCGCCGAGGCCCTCGGCGTCGACGAGGTCGGCGGCCTCCCGGACCACCCGCTCGGCCGTCACGCCTGCTCGTGCCACATCGCCTCCTGCTGTCAGGCATTTGCCTACGGGTCGTAGGAAACCTAGCGTGCTCGTCGTGGACCCGCTCACCGAACCCCAGATCCGCTCGTCCTTCGTCAACTGCTCGAAGGGCGAGGCGGCGCGCCTGGGGGTGCCGCGAGACCTGGCCGACCGGCCCTGGGACGACCTGGACTACCTGGGGTGGCGCGACCCGCAGGCGCCCGCGCGGGCCTACCTCGTGACCGTCCACGACGGGGTACGGCGGGGGATCCAGCTCCGCGCACCCGGCGGGACCGGCGCTCGGCAGCAGGGCATGTGCTCGCTGTGCGCGGCGGTCCGCTCGGGCGAGGTGGCGCTCCTCGTCGCACCCCGCGCCGGCCGCGCGGGGCGGGCTGGGCACACGGTCGGCACCTACGTCTGTGGAGACCTCGCGTGCTCCCTGCTGGTGCGCGACAAGCTCGTCTCCGGCGGTCCCCGGACCTAGGAGACGCTCACCGTCGAGGAGAAGGTGGCGCGCCTGCGCCGCAACCTCGACGCGTTCGTCGCTCGGGTGCTGCGCCAGGACTGAGCCTGCGCTGCTGCGCTAGCCGTGGGCGGTGGGGGAAGGCGATTTCGCCTCGCCCGGCGCGTCGGCTATTGTTCACTGGTCGCTCGCTCGAGTGAGCGGCATGCGCCTGTAGCTCAACGGATAGAGCATCTGACTACGGATCAGAAGGTTTGGGGTTCGAATCCCTACAGGCGCGCAGCACAGGAGAGGCCCCCGACCACGCGGTCGGGGGCCTCTCCGCGTTCGTGGACGTCACTAGGCTGGCCCGAACCGCACCGAGGAGGTCACCCGTGCCGCTGTTCGAGTTCCAGGGCGTCGCCCCCACCATCGACCCCGACGCGTGGGTCGCGGAGACCGCGACGCTGATCGGCGACGTACGTCTCGGGCCCGGGGTGAGCATCTGGTACGGCGCGGTGCTGCGCGCCGACGTCGGGCCCATCATCATCGGGGCCGGCACGAACGTCCAGGACAACTCGGTGCTGCACGTGCGCACCGGCAGCCGGCTCGACATCGGCGCCTCGACCACGATCGCCCACGGCTGCATCGTCCACGGACGATCCATCGGCGACGGCTCGCTCGTCGGGAACGGCGCCGTGCTGCTCGACGACTCGGTGATCGGCTCGGGGGCGTTCATCGCTGCGGGGTCGCTCGTCACGCCCGGCACCGAGATCCCCGACGGCGCCCTGGCCAAGGGCTCGCCCGCGAAGGTGACCGGCGCGGTCGAGCCGGGCGGCACCGCCGCGGGCATCCTCGAGCGCAACGCGCCGGGCTACCAGGAGCTGGCGCGCGCCCACCGCGAGGGTGTGCGCCGCATCGGCTGAGGGGCCTTGGGGTGTGTAACGCGGTGTCCGGGCGTCTGCACACGGGTTCCACCGCGTGTGCAGACGCCCGGACACCGCGTTACAGGGGCGGTGGGAGCGGCGAGTGACAGCGCGCGCGGGCTCAGTCCCACGGCACCGCGATGTCGTACTGCGCGACCTTGCGGTAGATCGTCGCCCGGCTCATGCCGAGGCTCGCGGCGGCGGCGGCCATCGTCGTGCCGGGGCGGGTGAGGGCGCGGACGATCTCGTCCCGCTCGAAGGTCTCGATGCGGGTGAGGGTGCGCCGTACCCCGGAGAGCACGGCGGGGGGCAGGTGCTGGAGGTCGACGAGGTCGGTGCGGGTCGCGGCGTGGTGCACCGCCTCCTCCAGCTCGCGCACGTTGCCGGGCCAGCGACACGCGGTGAGGGCGCGCAGCGCGGCGTCGGTGAACCCGACCTCGCGGCCGCGCAGGCGGCGGGCGGTGTGCCGGGCGAGGGGGACGACGTCGCCGGTCCGCTCCCGCAGCGGTGGCACCGCGACGATGCTGCCGACGGTGTCCGCCAGGGACGGGGCCACGGCGTCGAACGACTCGGCGGTCATGGCGAGCGTCGGTCCCACACCTACCGCGCCCGCAGCCCCGCCCGCCGCGCCACCGGCCGCGCGCCGGGTGCGGGCGGCGAGGTCGCGCAGGGCGTCGAGCGTGCGGACCGGCAGGCGGTCGACGTCGCCGATGATGACGTGGGTGCGGGGCTTGCCGACCTCCGGGCCCCAGACGGCGAGCCAGTCGTCGACGTCCTTCGCCTCGGGCGCCTGGGCGCACAGCACGCGGTCGCGCGGCCGTCGCCGCTGCAGCGCCTGGGCGAGCACGGTCACCCGCCCGACCCGGTCTCGCCCACCGCGAGGGTGACGCCGGGGGCGTCCACGCCCCGCTCGGCCTCGGCCAGCGCGCGGGTCCACACCGGCGACATCGCCCCCGCCGGGCCGTCGCCGGGCTCGAGCCAGGTGGTCCGCACGCGGCGTACCTCGCCCCGGTGCGCGGGCGGTGCGTCGTGCCCCCGCGAGCGCACGAGCATCAGCGACGCCGTGCTGCCCGCCGCGGCCTGCGCCAGCGCGAGCAGCACGTTGCCGGACTGCTCGGACCACGTGGTCAGGTTGACGCTGCCCTCCAGCCGCCCGGTCAGCGGGTTGATGACGGGCGCCGCCGCGCAGGTGTAGGTGCACAGGCTCATCGCGTAGTGCTCGTCGGCCCGCACGAGGGTGGGGACGCGGTCGGCGAGCGCGAGCCCCAGCCCGTTGGTGCCCGCCTCGCGCTCGGAGTAGCGGAACCCGGGCGCGAGGTGCACGTCGTCGAGCGCCCGCAGCAGGGCGTGGTCGCCCGAGCGCCGGTTGAGCACGAGGCCCTCGGCGTCGGTCAGCATGACGCTGACCGGGTCGTCGGCGAGCGTCTCGTGCAGGCCGTCGAGCACCTCGCGGCCGCACTCGGCGAACAGGGACTCCTCGTCCCAGGAGCCGCTGAAGGCGGGCTCCACCTGCTCGAGGGAGACGCCGTACGCCTCGCTGCGCTGCCACGACGCCACCACCCGGCCCGGCACGTCGCGGCGCTCGGCCGCGTCCGTCGTACGACGCCCGAGCCGCGCGGCGTCGGCCTGCAGGTCCGCCCTGCGCAGCGCGTGGTCCGTCATCGCCGCACCTCCTCGTGGCCGTGCCCGGTAGCGCGGCGGGGGCCGGCGTCGGGTGTGAGCCACGTTTACAACCGGGCGTCGGTGGCGGATCTGGACGACCGTCTCAGGTTGAGACACCCCGCGTCTCGGATTGAGACGCCCGCAGCCCCGCGGCGAGGGCCGACCGTTCCTACGGTGGCCGCTACGTGTGACGCCAGTCACCCGAGCGGACGGAGACCTCCATGTACACCAAGGACGGCGAGAGCTACTTCATCGTCGACGCCCACGTCGCCCTGTGGGACGCGCGGGTCGAGAACCAGCGCAACATCCACGGCAAGCAGTTCATCGACTGCTTCTACGACTACCACTCCAACCTCTCGCCCGACGCGGAGAAGTGGGGCTACGAGGAGTACCTGTACCAGGGCGGCGAGCGCCTGGTGAAGGACCTGTTCGAGGACGGGTACGTCGACCACGCGATCTTCCAGCCGGCGCACCTCGGCGAGTTCTACCGCAACGGGTTCGGCCAGACCGAGGAGGCGTTCGCGCTCACCCAGGCGAACCGGCACCGCCTCACCTACAACCACCACTTCGACCCGCGCAACGGCGAGGCCGGCCTCGACCAGCTGCGCGCCGACGCCGAGCGGTTCGGGCTGCAGGGGGTCAAGCTCTACACCGCCGAGTGGCACGGCCAGTCCCGCGGCTGGCGGCTCGACGACCCGTGGGCCTACCGCTACTTCGAGCTGTGCCGCGAGCTGGGCATCACCAACATCCACATCCACAAGGGCCCGACGATCCGCCCGCTCGACCGCGACGCGTTCGACGTCGCCGACGTGGACCACGTGGCGACCGACTTCACCGACCTCGACTTCGTCATCGAGCACGTCGGCCTGCCCCGGCTCGAGGACTTCTGCTGGATCGCCACGCAGGAGCCCAACGTGCACGGCGGTCTCGCCGTCGCGATGCCGTTCATGCACACCCGGCCGCGCTACTTCGCGCAGATCATCGGCGAGCTCGTCTACTGGATCGGGGAGGACCGCATCCAGTTCTCCTCCGACTACGCGCTGTGGACCCCGCGCTGGCTCGTCGAGCAGTTCGTCGACTTCCAGATCCCCGACGACATGACGGAGTACGCGCCGCTCACCACCGCGCAGAAGAAGAAGATCCTCGGCCTCAACGCCGCGAAGATGTACGGCATCGAGGTGCCCGAGCACCTGCGCCTGCCCGACGCCGACGAGACCGCGACCGGCCCGCGCCAGCCCGAGCGCGCCGACCTCGTGGGGGCGCGGTGAGCACCGCCGCGGTCGGCCGGGCCGCCGCGGTGCCGACGCTCCTCGACGTACGACGCGTGCTCGCCACCGTCGCGGACCCGGAGCTCGACGAGCCGATCACCGACCTGGGCTTCGTGCGCAGCGTCGACCTGGCCGAGGGGCGGGTCGAGGTGCACCTGCGGCTGCCGACGTCGTTCTGCTCGCCCAACTTCGCCTACCTCATGGCCTCCGACGCGAAGGACGCCCTCGCCGCGCTCCCGGGGATCGGTGAGGTCGTCGTCGAGCTCGACGACCACCACGACTCGGGGCTCATCAACGCGGGTCTCGCGGCCGACGCGGACTACCGCGGCACGTTCGGCCACGAGGCCGAGGACAGCCTCGACGAGCTGCGCGCGACGTTCCGGCGCAAGGCCCACACGGCGGCGGTGGAGCGCTGCCTCACCGCGCTGCTGCGGGCCGACCCCGACCTGCCGGAGGCAGCGGTCGGCGCCGTGACGCTGGGACAGCTGCCGCCCGCGGCCCCGACGACCCGGGCCCTGCTGCGCCGTCGCGCCGAGGTCGGTCTCGGCGACCACCCCGACGCGGTCGTGCTCGTCGACCACGCGGGCACGCCGTACCCGCCCGAGCAGGTGCCGATGGCCCTGCGCCGCGCCCGGTCCACGCGCATCTCGATCGACGGCAACGCCCACTTCTGCCGGGGCCTGCTGCGCACCCGCTACCCCGGCTCGGAGGACGACCAGGCGCCCCGCGGCGACGAGGCGTTCTTCTCGGTCGAGGCGCTGCTCGCGGGTGCGAGCGCCCCCGCCACCCCCGCCACCCCCGCCACCCAGGAGAAGGACCACTGACATGAGCGCCACGATGCGAGCCGTCCAGGTCGTCGGCTACCACCAGGACCTGCGGATGGCGGAGGTGCCCGTCCCGGAGGTCACCGGCCCGTTCGACGTGGTCGTGCGGATCGGCGGCGCCGGCGTGTGCCGCACCGACCTGCACATCCTCGAGGGCCAGTGGGCGGAGAAGTCCGGCGTCGCGCTGCCCTACACGATCGGGCACGAGAACGCGGGCTGGGTGCACGCCGTGGGCTCCGCGGTCACCCACGTCGCCGAGGGTGACACGGTGATCGTGCACCCGCTCATCACCTGCGGGCTGTGCCGCGCGTGCCGCTCCGGGGACGACGTGCACTGCCAGGCCAACCAGTTCCCCGGCATCGACACGAACGGCGGGTACGCCGAGTACCTGCGCACGTCCGCGCGCAGCATCGTCAAGATCGACCCGTCGCTGCACCCCGCCGACGTGGCCGCGCTCGCCGACGCCGGGCTGACGGCGTACCACGCCGCGGCGAAGGCCGCGCGGCGGCTCGGGCCGCGCGACAAGGTCGCGGTCATCGGCGCGGGCGGGCTCGGGCACATCGGCATCCAGGTGCTCAAGGCGCTCACGGCCGCAGAGATCCTGGTCGTCGACCGCAACCCCGACGCGGTGAAGCTGGCGCTCACGATCGGCGCCGACCACGGCGTCGTGGCGGAGGGCCGCCAGGTCGAGGAGGTGCTCGACCTCACCGGCGGGCACGGCGCCGAGGTGGTGGTCGACTTCGTCGGCGAGGGCGGTGCGACCGCCGAGGGCACGGCGATGCTGCGGGACGCCGGCGACTACCACGTCGTCGGGTACGGCGAGAACATCGACGTCCCGACCATCGACGTCATCAGCCGCGAGATCACCTACGTGGGCAACCTGGTGGGCTCCTACGAGGACCTCTGCGACCTCATGGAGCTGGCCGCGCGTGGCCTGGTCACGCTGCACACGCAGAAGTACGCCCTCGACGACTTCCAGAGCGCGATCGACGACCTCGACGCCGGCCGCGTGCGGGGGCGGGCGATCCTGCAGCCGTAGGCGGGAACCGTCCGGGCCGGCTGACGCGTCCGTGCGGGCATGGAGCTGACCCGACGCGACACGTTGCGGCTGGCGGGCCTGCTCGCCCTGCTGGCGGGTACGCCGGCCCTCGCCGCCTGCGGGGACGGGTCGTCCCCGGCCGGCGGCGTCGACCTGGCGGCGGCCGACGTACCGGGGGCCGAGGTGGATCCGGCGCTCGCCGCCGTCGGTGCGGCGAGCGCCCACGCGGTGGGGGCGGCCCTCGTGGCGCACGCCGCGGAGGCCGGTCTGGAGGTGGACGGGCGGCTTCGCAACGCAGTGGTCTCGCCGTGCTCGGTCGCCGTGGCGCTGGCCATGACGCTGGCCGGCGCCCGGGGCGCGACCGCCGCGGAGATGGAGGCGGTGCTCGGCGGGGACGCCGAGGGGCTGGGCGACGGCTTCAACGCGCTGACTGCCCACGTCGAGGGCCTGGCGGGCCGGGTCACGCTGGCGGACGGTGGGGCGGCGGAGGTGGTGCTGGCCGTGGCCAACCGTGTCTTCGGCCAGGCGGGCCTCAGGTGGGAGGAGGCGTTCCTCGAGGCGCTCGCGACGTCGTACGGCGCGGGCCTGCAGCTCGCGGACTTCGCGGCCGATCCTGAGGCCGGGCGCGTCGCCGTCAACGGCTGGGTGGCGGAGCAGACCGAGGAGCGCATCCCCGAGCTCGTGCCTGCGGGCGTCATCAGCGACGCCACGCGGCTGGTGCTCGTCAACGCGGTCTACTTCCACGCGCCGTGGGCCACCGCTTTCGAGGTCGCTGCCACGGAGGACGGCGTCTTCACCACGGGCGCCGGCGAACAGGTGACAGTGCCGCTGATGTCGAGCAGGTCCGTCGCGGACGGGTACGGCGTGGCCGACGGGGTGCAGGTGGCGCGGCTGCCGTACGCCGACGGCCGGCTGGCGATGACAGTGATGCTGCCGGCGGCCGGCGAGGAGGCTGAGCTCGTGGAGCGGCTCGCGGGCGGGGGCCTGCCGGGGCTGCTCGACGCCGTCGAACCCGTCACCGACGTGCAGGTCGTGCTGCCGCGGTGGGAGATGCGGACACAGGCGAGGCTGGAGGAGGCGCTGTCCGCAGCCGGCATGCCGACGGCGTTCGGGCCGGGCGCCGACTTCTCGGGGATGAGCGTCGAGCTCGCCCTGGTGATCGGCGCGGTCGTGCACGAGGGGTGGATCGAGGTGACCGAGGCCGGGACCGAGGCGGCTGCGGCGACGGCGCTGGTGATGGACGGGGTGTCGGCGTTCGTCCCGCCAAGCCTCACGTTGGACCGCCCGTTCGCCTACTGCATCCATGACGTCGCCCACGGCACACCGTTGTTCGTGGGGTGGGTCGACGACCCGTCACAGCGCCCCGATTGAGGTGGCCGCGCCGGCAGCGTGGTGGTTGAGGCGGCAGGGCGACGGTGGTTGAGGTGGCCGCCCCGGCGGCCCTCGAAACCACGACAGGTCTCCGGGCGTGGCTTCGAGGGGTTGCCAGAGCAACCCACCTCAACCACCGGTAAGTCCCGGTGGTTGAGGTGGCCGCGCTAGTCCGGTGGTTGAGGTGGCCGCGCTAGCGGCCCTCGAAACCACGGTGCGGCTGAGGGGGGGGCTGCTCAGTTCCGCCGGGTGAACCGCAGCTTGCCGGTGCCGAGGGTCTCGGTGAGGTACGTCGGGTCGTGGGCGACGCGGTGGTGGCGCCAGCACAACAACCGGCCCCGTTCGACCGACGTGCGGCCGCCCCTCGACCAGGGGTCGTCATGGTGGGCCTCGCACCAGTGCGGTGGTGCGTCGCATCCCTCCGCGGTGCAGCCCTGGTCGCGCAGGAGCATCGCGATCCGCTGGGGCTTGGTGTGGAACCGCGCCGCCCGGCCGAGGTCCAGCACCTCGCTCTTCGTGCCCAGCACCGCCGGGACCAGGTCTGCACCACATGCCAGGCGTCGGGCCTCACCCGGAGAGATGCGGTGCCCGGTGTCGAGCGACGCCGCGGCCAGGCCACCGGTCAGGGTGTCGACCTGCATCGTGACCACGACCGTCGCGCCAGCACCCGCGGCGTCGGGGAGGTCGGCGTCGCGCATCCGCTCGATCAGCTCGACGAACGCCTGACCGCGACGCTCCCACGCTGGCCGTGCGGCGGCTGGCTCAGCGTCCTCGGCGCCGCCCTCCTCTTCGCGCAGGTGGTCGCGTCGGGGTGAGGCGATGGCGTCGAGCATCTTGGCGAACATCGCGCCGTGCATCTCCGGCATCGTGAACTTCCCGTGGACGCAGCCGTGCCCGTCCTCGCGCATCGTCAGCCGCACCTTCGCCGCAGCCTCGCGCTCCTCCCGCGCCAACAGCTCCGCCTCACGCGCCTCGCCGACAGCGGGGGCGACGACGTCGAGGATCCGCCGGCCCAGCACCCGAAGGGCCTTCGCGTCGTGCTGACGGGCGAACCCGACCAGCGTCCGCTCGGCCTCCGTTCGGACGTCCACGTCGAGGTCGTCGCCGAGGTCGTCCAGCGCCCGCACCACCACCTCGACCTGGACAGGCGACACCGCGCCGGACGCACCCGCGGCGGCGAGGGCGTCGTACTGCTCCTGCGTGGCGACCGCGGTGCGGACCCGGCGGTGGGCCTCGGCCCGCGTCGTACGGGTCGCGGTCGCGAACCACACCGCGGTAGACGCTGCCCCCGTCTCGTCCTCGACCCGCGCGGCGGCGGCGTGCGCCAGCAGCTTCGACTGCAAGGCCGCGAGACGGTGCGCGGCCCGCTCGAGGTCGACCAGTGCGGCACCCGTCTCGGCCGGGCCCAGCGTGAGCAGACCGAGCTCGAAGCCGTCGTCGAGGTCCCCGTGGACGCGCGCGACGACCCCGGCCAGGGGGTGCAGCGCGGTCTCGGTCATGAACCCATCACACCAGGAAGCACCGACAGTTCTGGCCGGGAACGGTGCTTCTCCACAGGACGAGTTTCCGCAGGTCAGAGCGGGTCCGCACTGACAGTCGACCCCGGTCGCGGTTTCGAGGGCCGCTAGCGCGGCCACCTCAACTACCGGTACAGCGCGGCGACCCCGACCACCGCAGGGCGTGGCCACCTCACCCACCGGCTAGCGCCGCCACCTCACCCACGGGCGGGCTGGGCCCAGTCCCGGAACAGGCGACGTGACAGCACGCGGCCGCCTGCGTCGTGCTGCTCGAGGTTCTGCCCGGCGTGGCCCCACAAGTAGTCGACCTCGAGGATCGGGCTGGTCGCGCAGGCCACCGGCAGCCGCAGCAGGACCCAATCGTCCGCGGGTGACGTCGCGACCGATGCGGGATGCCGGCACGGGCCGCCGTCGAACTGCGGGGGGTCCGCCCAGGCGAAGGCCACCGCGTGGGTCGAGGCGTAGGCACGCGGCGCGTGGCCGACGCCGAAGAAGACGTTGCCGGCCATCAGGGGGAAGTTGTCGAACCCCATCTCGAACGAGAAGTACTGCTCGCCCTGCTGCCGGCCGCCGACCCGGCCCGCCCCGTAGAAGTCGCGCACGTCGATGCGCGCGTAGACCGTCGTGTCGGTGAGTGCGACCTCGACCCGCGTCACGTCGACGGCCTGCGGGTCGATCCGCGGGGTGAAGCCGCCGCCGAAGCCCGCGTCGCGGTCCGCGGTGACGTCACGGGTGGGGTCGGGGAACGTGTACGACGGCTGCGGCGCGGCGACGGCCGGTGCCCAGCCGAGGCCGGCCGCGACGGCGAGAGCCACGCTCGCCACCCAGGTCCTCCGCACGCGCACCCCCGCTCCTCGTCGCGTCAGTGAAGCACCCTCGGGCCCGGCTGTCCGCGGACCTCTCGACCCCACCCACCCCCGCCCGCCCCTTGGGACGATTCAACCCGAACCTCGCGCCTCGGGCTGTCGCTGGCCCGCGCTGGCTGCTGATGACGTGTAACGCGGGCGGAACCCCGCGCCTGGCAGGCTGGACCCGTGGGTGACCTCGCGGGCGTCGTGCTGGCCGGGGGCCGGGGCAACCGGCTCGGCGGCGTGGAGAAGGCACGCCTCGTCGTCGGCGGACGCACGCTCCTCGACCGGGCGCTCGACGCCTGCGCCGCCGCGAGCGAGGTCGTCGTGGTCGGTCCCGTCGTGCCGACGGAGCGGGCGGTCGCCTTCGTGCGCGAGGAACCGGCGTACGGCGGCCCAGCCGCGGGCCTGCTCGCCGGGGTGGCCGCGCTCGGCGCGACGGTCCGCCGCGTCGTGGTGCTCGCCGTCGACATGCCGCACGTCACCGCGGCCACGGTGACGCGCCTCGGGGCGGCGCACGACGGGGCGGAGGCGGCGGACGGCGCCGTGCTCCTCGGCGCCGACGGCCGGCGTCAGCTCGCGATGGTGCTCGACGTGGCGGCGCTGCAGGCGGTCGCGCCCCCGCCGGATGACCGGGCGGGGCTCCCGGTGCACGTGCTCGTCAGCGGGCTGCGGCTCGTCGAGGTGCCCGCGCTCGAGCGCGAGGGCGAGGACGTCGACACGTGGGACGACGCGCACGCCGCCGGCGTGCCGGTGCTCAGGCCCCCGGCGCCGTGACCGTGCGGAACGCCGCGACGGCCTGCTCGTAGAGGTCGACGAGGTCGGGCTCGGGGCCCTCGGGCGCGGCCTCGAGCTGCTCGGCCCACCGGTCCATCGCGACGCGGACGACGGCCGTGGTGGTCTCCACCAGGATGGCCGGCGTCGGGTCGTCGGGCGTCGCGCCGGTCAGCTCGGCGAGCGCGCCGGCGAACCCCGCCCGCCGCTCGTCGTCGACCGCGACGGCCGCTCCACGCAGGCTCGGCTCGGCGCGCAGCAGGCGGTAGAGCCGGCGCAGCTGGTGGCCCGACGCGCTGCGGCCGTTCTCGTGGCGCCGCAGCACCTCGACCCACAGGGCCTCGAGCTGCGGCAGCAGCGGCTCGTCGGGGCGCAGCGCGGCCACGCCCTGCTCGAACGCGTCCTCGATGTCGCCGGTCACGACGAGCGCGGCGCGTTCCTTCGTCACGGCGTACCGGAAGAACGTGCGGGACGAGACGCCCGCCGCCCGCGCGATGTCGTCAGCGGTGCAGCCCGCGACGCCGTGCTCCTCGAAGAGGGTCAGCGCGGCCTCGCAGATGTCCTGCTCGGTCTGCCGTCGTCGCCGACGGCGCAGGGGCTCCTCGCCCACCGGCGTGGGGCCGGTCACCTCGGTCGTCATCGCGCCTCCTCGCCGTCGGACTCACGTCGACGGCAGTTCGTGCCTTCTTGGCAGTGACTGCCACAATAGGGCGGTCGAGAAAGGACCCGTGTGAGCACCGAGCAGAGCACCACCCCGAAGTTCCCCTCCACCCACCCCCGCGAGGCGGCGGCGCCGCCCGCCCTCCCGCGCGCCGTCGTACCCCTGCTGGTCGTGTCGGCCTTCGTCGTCATCCTCAACGAGACGATCATGGGCGTCGCGCTGCCCGAGCTGATGGTCGACCTCGACATCACGGCGGCCCGCGCGCAGTGGCTGACGTCGGCGTTCCTGCTGACGATGGCCGTGGTCATCCCGCTGACCGGCTGGCTGCTCCAGCGCCTGCACGTGCGCACCGTCTTCCTGCTCGCCATGTCGACCTTCTCGGCCGGCACGCTGCTGGCCGCGCTGGCGCCCGGGTTCGAGGTGCTCGTCGTGGGCCGCGTCGTCCAAGCCGTCGGCACCGCCATCATGATGCCGCTGCTGATGACGACCATCCTGACCACCGTCGCTCCCGAGCGGCGCGGCCGGATGATGGGCACGATCTCCATCGTCATCTCCGTCGCCCCCGCCATCGGCCCGACGGTCTCCGGCCTCATCCTGCAGTCGCTGAGCTGGCGCTGGATGTTCTGGATCGTGCTGCCGATCGCGCTCACCTCGCTGCTGCTCGGCGCGATCTGGGTGCGCAACGTGACCACCCCGACCCGCCCGAGCCTCGACGTGCTCTCCGTCGTGCTGTCCGCGCTGGGCTTCGCCGGCCTCATCTACGGCCTGTCGAGCATCGGCGAGTCCGCTGGCGGCCACGCCCCGGTCGCGCCGTGGATCCCGCTCGTCGTCGGCGGCGTCGCGCTCGCCGCGTTCATCACCCGCCAGCTGGCGCTGAAGGACCGCGCCCTCATGGACCTGCGCGCCTTCGCGACGCCGACCTTCACCATCGCGGTCGCGCTCGTCGCGGTCAGCATGATGGCGCTGTTCGGCACCCTCATCCTGCTGCCGATCTACCTGCAGACGGTGCTCGGCGAGTCGACGCTGCGCACCGGGCTCGTGCTGCTGCCCGGCGGTCTCGTCATGGGTCTGCTCGCGCCGGTCGTCGGCCGCCTCTTCGACGAGCACGGCCCGCGCCCGCTCGTCGCGCCCGGCGCCGTGGTCGCGTCCGTCGCCCTGTGGTCGATGTCGATGCTCGACCAGGACACGTCGCTCGGCACGGTCGTGGCCATCCACGTGCTGCTGAGCATCGGCCTGGCCCTCATGTTCACGCCGCTGCTCACCTCGGCGCTCGGCTCGCTGCCGCCGCAGATCTACTCGCACGGCAGCGCCATCGTCGGCACCGTCCAGCAGGTCGCGGGCGCCGCCGGCACCGCGCTGTTCATCACCGTGATGACGCGCCGCTCGACCGCCGAGCTCGAGGGCGGCCTCGACGTCGCCGCCGCGACCGCCGAGGGCGTGCACGCCGCGCTCCTGTGGGGCGGGGTCATCTCCGCGCTCGCGGTCGTCGTCGCCCTCTTCGTGCGCCGGCCCCGCGCCGTCGTCGACGAGGCCGCCCCGGCGGAGCGGGTCGCCGCGCACTGACGCCCGGCAGCACCGGTCACGAGCCGGTACGGCGGACCCGCGGGCCCGCCGTACCGGCTCGTGGCGCGTGCGGGGACCCTCGGCGCCTCACGGCAGGATCGCGTCGACGTACCCGCCGTCCGCGCGCAGCGCCCCGCCCGTCGTCGCCGAGGCCAGGTCGGAGCTGAGGTAGACCACCATGTTCGCGATCTCCTCGGGCTCCAGCAGGCGCTGGACGAGCGAGGACGGGCGGTGCTCCTGCACGAACTGTCGCTGCCGCTCGTCCCACGAGCCGTCGGTGCCGACCATCTCGGCGACGAAGTCCTCGACGCCCGGGGTGTGCGTGGGCCCGGCGATGACCGTGTTGACGGTGACGCCGCTGCCCGCGACGGCCTTCGCGAAGCCGCGGGTCACGCCGAGCAGGGCCGTCTTGGTGACGCCGTAGTGGATCATCTCGGCCGGGATCGCGACGGCGGAGTCGCTGGCGATCGTCACGGCGCGCCCCCACCCGCGCTGCTGCATGCCGGGCAGGTAGGCCCGCAGCATCCGCACGGCCGACATCACGTTGACCTGGAAGTAGTGCTCCCACGTCGCGTCGTCGACCTCGAACGGGTCGAGCGAGCCGAAGATCCCGAGGTTGTTGACCACGATGTCGACGTCGGGCAGCTGGCGCACCGCATCGTCCGCGCCCGCACCGGTCGACAGGTCGGCCACGACCTGGAGCACGTCGGCGTCGGGTACGGCGGAACGCACCGCCCCGGCCGCCTGCTCCAGCGCCTCGGCCCGGCGGCCGTTGAGGGCGACGCGCGCCCCGGCGCGGGCGAGCCCGGTGGCGATGGCGAGACCGATGCCCTGGCTCGATCCGGTGACGAGGGCCGTCCGGCCCGAGAGGTCCAGCTGCACGGTGCGCTCCTGCGGTCGGGGGTGGGGTCGCGCCCCATCCTGCCGCGCGGTGGTTTCGAGGGCCGCCGGGGCGGCCACCTCAACCACCGGGTGGGCCGCCGGGGCGGCCACTTCGACCACCGGAGGAGCCCGGTGGGCGGTGTGCGTGCGGTGGTCGAGGTGGGTTGCTCCGGCCTCGGTGGTCGAGCTGGGTTGCCCCGGCCCCGGTGGTTGAGGTGGGTTGCTCTGGCAACCCCTCGAAACCACGCCGGGGTCCCGGCGACCCCGGTGCCCGTCAGAAGCCGTCGTCGCAGGTGATGTACCGCGGGAGCCCCGCTGCCCCCGCCTCCTCCAACGCGTCGGCCGCCCGGTCGCGCCCCAGGTTCCACTCGATCCAGGTGTCCTCGGGGACGGTGCGCCCCGACAGCGCGCAGGCGCGCTCGGCGTCGGACAGGTCGGCCTCGGCCAGCGCCGGCACGGCGTCGTCGGACAGCCCCCGGAGGTGGTACCAGTCGACGCGGCCGGTCGCGTCGTACCGCTCGAGGTTGCGCTCGGCGATCCACGCGTCGGGGTTGATCGCGGCGAGGCCCAGCAGGGCGACGACGCCGCTCAGCAGCGCGAACCGCGCCAGCCACGCGCCGCGCAGCGTCACCCCGGCGACCACCACCGCGAGCACGACGAGCCCGAGCCAGCCCTCGAAGACGGTCACGAGCAGCCGGAGCTCGGTGTAGCCGTACGCGTCCTGGTAGAGGTCGACCCGGTGCAGCGCCGAGGCGACCACGACGAGGGTGAGCGCGCAGAGCAGGCCGAGGGTGCCGCGCAGCCAGGCGCGGTCGGCGGCGGTGGCGCGGGGCGCCTTGCGGGCGGCGGCCCACACCACGAGGAGCGTCAGCGCGGTCGTGACGGTGAGCTGGCCGAAGCCCTGGTGGACGTACTCGGCGTAGGTCAGGCCGGTCGTGCGCCGCAGGTAGTCGTGCCCGCCGAACGCGACCGTGGCCTGGGCGGCGAGGAACGCGGCCAGCACGGCGACGACCACGAGCACGGGGGCGAGCCACTCGAACCGGCGGGCGACGGGCCGCGGCGGGGTGTGCTCGCCGTCGACGCGCGGCGGGTTGAGGGCGAGGTACGCCGCCGCCAGCACCGTCCCGCCCACCGCGACGGTCACGAACGCCCGCAGCACGAACGTGTCGAGCGTGAGGTCGGGCAGCACCGCGTCGACCCACTCCGCGAGCAGCGGATCGGCGGAGGCGAGCAGGGCCCCGAAGACGACGAGACCCGCCGCGGAGAGAGCGAGGGTGCGCAGCAGCGCCCCGCCCCGCCCGGTCAACGACGCGAGAGTGCGCCCGAGCCACGGCATCCCGCGCAGCCCGGCGAGGGGCCACGCCATCCCGGCGAGCAGGAACCCCGGCAGCGTGCGGCCCCGGGTCACCCCGACGACGCAGAGCGCCGCCCCGGCGAGGAGGCAGAGCACGACGATCCACTCCGCGTCGCGCACCGCCACCGTGGCGGCGAGCAGCACGCACAGCCCCGCGCAGGTCAGCGTGAACGGGTCGCGGCGATCGCGGGCCGCACCCACCACCACGCAACCGGCGGCCAGGAGCACGAGGAACGTGCCGAGCCCCCACGTCGTGAACGGCAGCACCAGCCCGCCGAGCAGCCCGGCCCCCAGCGCGCCCAGCAGCACCGCCGGGCGGGCCGGGACGCCGCGGTCGGGCCAGAACCCGCCGAGGAGGTCGTCGAGCAGGCCGGGGGCGGGGACGGCAGTAGCTGCCGCGGCCGTGGGCTCGGGCACGGTCGATGTGGGCACGGGAGATGCGGGCACGAGGACCTCCGATCGGTGGGCGGACGGGACGGGCGGTACGGCGGACGCCGCCACCGCCGCGGGACGGTCGGGCGGGGTGAGGGGGAGGTCGACGCGCACCCGCGCGCCGCCCTCGCCGGGGGGCGGGTCGACGAAGGCGATCTCGCCGCCGTGCAGGTCGCTGACCCAGCGGGCGATGGCGAGACCGAGCCCGGTGCCGCCGCCGCCCGCGGCCGGGCGGAGCGTGCCGAAGGGCTCGAAGACCCGCTCGCGGTCGGCCGGTCCGAGCCCCGGCCCGGCGTCGCGGACCTCGAGCCGCCACCGCTCCGCCCGACCGTCCGTAGCCCCGGCGACCGCCTCGACCCGCACGGTCCCGCCCGCGGGGCTGTGGCGCGACGCGTTGTCGAGCAGGTTCGCGACGAGCTGGTGCAGCCGCGCCGGGTCGGCCCGCACGACCAGCCCGGGTGGGGTGACGTGCACGTCGTACGCGACCTCGCGGCCCAGCACCCGCGCCTCGGTGACGGCGGCGCCGAGCAGGTCGGCGACGTCGACGGGCTCGGGGGACAGCTGCGCCTTGCCGGCGTCGACGCGGGCGAGGTCGAGGAGGTCCTCGACGAGGTCGCTCATCCGCTCGGCCTGGGCGAGGGCGGCGGCGAGCGCGTCGGGGGAGCGGGGCGCGACGCCGTCGACGACGTTCTCGAGCACGGCCCGCAGGCCCGCGAGGGGGGTGCGCAGCTCGTGGCTGACGTTGGCGACCAGCTCGCGCCGGCGGCGGTCGACCCCGGCGAGGTCGTGGGCCATCGTGTTGAACGCCCGGGCCAGCTCGCCGACCTCGTCGCGGGAGGTCGCGTCGACCCGCACGGAGTGGTCGCCGCGAGCCATCCGCTGCGCGGCGGCCGTCATCTGCCGCAGCGGCGACGTCATGCCGACCGCCAGCAGCTGGGTGAGGGCGAGCGCGAGGAGCACCGTCACGGGGATGCTGAGCCAGACCGGCACGTCGGCCGCCCGCCCGAGCGAGGCGACGACCGCGGCGACGGTCACGCTCGCCGCGACGAGCAGGCCGAGCTTGACCTTCACCGACCGCACGCGGGCGAGCGGCTCGGTGCGGCCGGCGGGAGCCGGGCCGTCGGGGGCCTCGGGCCCCGCGGGGCTCACGCCGCCCCGCCCGTCTGCAGCGCGTAGCCGACCCCGTGCACCGTGCGCACCAGGTCGGCGCCGATCTTCGCGCGCAGGCCCTTCACGTGGCTGTCGACCGTGCGCGTCCCCGACGCCCCGGCCCAGCCCCACACCTCGGCGAGCAGGCGCTCGCGGGTGACGACGGCGCCGGGGTCGGCGGCGAGGCAGAGCAGCAGGTCGAACTCGGTGGGGGTGAGGCGCACCTCCTCGCCTCCCCGCCAGGTACGGCGCGCCCGCGGGTCGACGCGCAGGTCGCCGAGCTCGAGGGCCCGGCGCCCGGCCAGCTCGCCGGCGCGGTCGACGCGCCGCAGGAGCGCCCCGACGCGGGCCACGAGCTCCCGCATCCGGAACGGCTTGGTCAGGTAGTCGTCGGCCCCGACACCGAGCCCGACGAGCACGTCGGCCTCGTCGGCGCGGGCCGTCAGCATGAGCACCGGGACGGGCCGGTCGGCCTGGATGCGCCGGCAGACCTCGTGCCCGTCGTACCCGGGGAGCATCACGTCGAGCACCACCGCGTCGGGCGCGTGCTCGGCGTGAGCGGCCACGCCGCCGGGCCCGTCGAAGGCCCGCACGACGTCGTACCCCTCGGCCTCGAGCCGGTCGGTGACCGCCTGGTTGATGACCGGGTCGTCCTCGACGACGAGGACCCGTCGGTTGGTGCTCATGGCCTGAAGGCTAGGAGCGCCGGGGCGCAGGAGTGGGGGACGACCTGTGGAGGTTCTGTGCAGATCGGTCCCGGTGGGTCGCCCGCCCCGTCAGGCGATGCCGTCGGAGTCGCGGGCCGCGGCCCACAGGTCGATGCCCGAGTCGACCGCATGCCGGTCGATGGCCGCGAGCTCGTCGTCGGACAGCTCGAGGCGCTCGGTGGCGGCCACGTTGGCCCGCACCTGCTCCGCGCTGCTGGCCCCGACGAGCACCGACGTGACCTCGGGGCGGCGCAGCGCCCACGTCAGCGCGAGCTGGGCGAGCGTCTGGCCGCGGTCGCGGGCGATGGCGTCGAGGGCGCGGACGTGCTCGAGGGCCTCGTCGGTCAGCAGGTCGGTCGACAGCGACTTGCCCTGGCTGGCGCGGGAGCCCTCCGGCACGCCGCCGAGGTACTTGTCGGTCAGCATCCCCTGCGCCAGCGGCGAGAAGGCGATGCACCCGACTCCGAGCTCGCCGAGGGTGTCGAGCAGGCCGCGGGTCTCGATCCAGCGGTTGAGCATGGAGTACGACGGCTGGTGGATGAGCAGCGGCGTCCCCAGCTCGTCGAGGATGCGCGCGGCCTCGCGCGTGCGCTCCGCGGAGTACGACGACACCCCGACGTAGAGCGCCTTGCCGCTGCGCACGATCTGGCCGAGGGCGCCCATCGTCTCCTCGAGCGGCGTCGTCGGGTCCGGGCGGTGGTGGTAGAAGACGTCGACGTGGTCGAGCCCCATCCGCCTCAGCGACTGGTCGAGGCTGGAGACGAGGTGCTTCCGCGAGCCGCCGACCTGGCCGTACGGGCCGGGCCACATGTCCCAGCCCGCCTTCGAGGAGATGACGAGCTCGTCGCGCAGGTCGCGGAAGTCGGTGCGCAGGTGCCGCCCGAAGTTCTCCTCCGCCGCGCCGTAGGGCGGCCCGTAGTTGTTGGCCAGGTCGAAGTGCGTCACGCCGAGGTCGAAGGCGGTGCGCAGGATCTCGCCCTGCCGGTCGAACGGCACGTCGTCCCCGAAGTTGTGCCACAGCCCGAGGCTGACGGCCGGCAGGTCGAGGCCGCTGCGGCCGGTACGGCGGTAGGGCAGGACGTCGTAGCGGTCCGGGGCCGGCGTGTAGGTCATGGACCCCATCCTGGCGGGGCGGCGCAACGCGGCACCGCCCGGTCGCGCCGCCGTACCGGCGCAAAACGCGGCCTTCCTTGCGCGCGGCTTGAGCAAGCCGCCTCCCGCCCGAAAGTAAAATCTGCGACGCCGCGCCGCAGCACCGAGGCCGGCGTCCAGGTCGAGTCCGACCGGGGCCCCGACCTCCCCCGACCTGGAGCGCCCGATGAGCACCGACCCGAGCGCGGCCGTCCTGCTCGTCGGGGACGACCGGATGGTGACGTGGGGCATCCGGATGCTGGTGGCCGCCAGGCCCGCCACGCCCCTGCTCGGCACGGTGCCGCTGTCCGCGCGACCCGTCCGGGCCCCGCGCGGACCGGACGGCGTGCCGCTCGTCGTCGTGCTCGTCGAGCCGGACGTGTCCGAGGTCGCCGCGCTGGCCGCCCACTTCCGCGCGCTCGCGCCCGGCGCCCGGCTCCTCGCGGTGCTGCGCCCCGTCGACATCGAGACCTGCGACCCGACGGACCTCGACGGCGTGCACGGCTGCGTGTCCAGCGGGTGCGAGCAGGCGGCGCTCGCCTCGGCCCTGGACGCGGTCGCGGCGGGCTTCCCGGTCCACGACCCCCGGCTGTTCGCGGACCGGGCGGTGGCCGGCGGCCAGGAGGTGGGCTCCCGGGTCCTCCTGCTGTCCGACCAGCAGCGCGCGGTGCTCGCCCTCATCCGCGACGGGCGCAGCAACCGGGACATCGCGCGCCGGCTGCAGCTCTCGGAGAGCACGGTGAAGAACCACGTCACGCAGCTGCTCCTGCGCCTCGAGGTCGGGAACCGGATCCAGGCCGCCGTGCTGGCGGCGCAGGCGCCCGCCTGAGCCTGATCGACCTCCTCACCCGTACGGGTGGGACACCCGCAGTCGGGGGTGACGGATGGTGACCACGCGCGTACCGTCGAAGGAAATCGCCCTCGAGAGCCCGGGGACGGCACGACCGTTCGAGGGAACTCCCGATGATGGCGAAGAACGACGACTTCGAGATACGCCTGGAGCCCGACGGCTCCGTCCTCCACGTCCGCGGTGTCGTGGACCAGCTGAGCGGCCCCGACCTGCGCGAGTTCCTGGAAGCGCGAGTCAGCGGCAGCGGCCCCCTGACCGTGGACCTCGCCGACGTGGACATCCTGCTGGCCGCCGGGCTGCGCGAGCTCGACGCCGGCGTGCGGTCCGTGCGCGAGCGGGGTGCGCTGGTGGACGTCCGCGCCCCCGAGGGCACCATGGCCCACCGGGTGCTGGACGTCGCCCGACGCCTCAGCACGCAGACGGCGCCGGGGTACACCACCGGCCGCGCCACCGGGCTCGTCGAGGCCTGAACGCAGGTGCTCCTCCGCCCCCGCGCGTCTACCAGCGCGGGGGCGGAGGGCGCAGCGGTGCACGCCGCGCGAACCGTGTGACCTTCGTCTCCAAACCGCCCGCTGAGGCCCTCTCGATGTGCGTCGCGCACCTGCAATCGGTCTAATCGCAGGGTGAGCGAACCAGTCGACGTAGTGCTGATCGGTGGCGGCATCATGAGCGCGACCCTCGGGTCGTTGCTGCAGCAGCTGGAGCCGGAGTGGGACATCAAGGTCCTGGAGCGGCTCGACTCGCTCGCCCAGGAGAGCTCGGACGCGTGGAACAACGCGGGCACCGGCCACTCGGCCCTGTGCGAGCTCAACTACACCCCCGAGAAGGCCGACGGCTCGATCGACATCACCTCCGCGGTGAAGGTCAACGAGCAGTTCCAGCTCTCGCGCCAGTTCTGGACGTTCCTCGTGCAGAGCGGGCGGCTCCCCGAGCCCCGCGCGTTCATCACCCCCACGCCGCACATGAGCTTCGTGTGGGGCGCCGGCAACGTCGCCTACCTGCGCAAGCGGTACGACGCGCTGCGCGACCACCCGCTGTTCGCCGGCATGGAGTTCTCCGACGACCCCGAGGTCATCCGCACCTGGGCCCCGGCGCTCGTCGAGGGCCGCCAGGGCGACGAGCCCGTCGCCGCGACGTACGCCGCCGCGGGCACGGACGTCGACTTCGGCTCGCTGACCCGCCTGCTCACCACCTCGCTCGTGGAGGGCGGCGCGGAGCTGCGCACCGGTGCCGACGTGCGCTCGCTCAAGCGGGCCGAGGACGGCACCTGGGTCGTGCGCGGCAAGCAGCGCGGCGAGAAGTTCGAGCTGCGCGCGCGCTTCGTCTTCGTCGGCGCCGGCGGCGGCGCGCTGACGCTCCTGCAGAAGTCGCGCATCGCCGAGATCCGCGGCTTCGGCGGGTTCCCCGTGAGCGGCGAGTTCCTCCGCACCCGCAACCCCGAGGTGGTCGGCGAGCACCACGCCAAGGTCTACGGCAAGGCCGCCGTCGGCGCGCCGCCCATGTCGGTGCCGCACCTCGACACCCGCGTCGTCAACGGCGAGCCGAGTCTGATGTTCGGTCCGTACGCCGGGTTCAGCCCGCGCTTCCTGAAGAACGGCTCGCTGTTCGACCTGCTGAAGTCGGTGCGACTGCACAACCTGGTGCCGATGCTCCAGGTGGCGGTGCGCAACCTCGACCTCGTGCGCTACCTGCTCGGCCAGCTCGTCGCGCGCCGCAGCACGAAGTTCGCCGAGCTGCAGGCGTTCTACCCCGCCGCCCAGCCGGGCGACTGGGAGAAGATCGTCGCCGGCCAGCGCGTGCAGGTCATCAAGAAGGACCCGGAGAAGGGCGGTGTGCTGCAGTTCGGCACCGAGGTCGTGGCGGCCGCCGACGGCTCCATCGCGGGTCTGCTGGGCGCCTCGCCGGGCGCGTCGACGGCGGTCGCGATCATGCTCGACCTGCTCGAGCAGTGCTTCCCCGACCGCTGGGCCGCCTGGGAGCCGACGCTCGGCGCGATGGTGCCCAGCAACGGCGCCCCGCTGGCCTCCGACCCCCAGCGCGCCCGCGAGCTGATGGTCGCCACGTCCCAGGCCCTCGGCCTCGACGACGACGGCGGCGACCCCGGCGACGGCGGCCTGCGCGCCTCCGCCTGAGTCGCCCCGCACAGTCGCGACCGCCCCCGACGCCTCGGCGTCGGGGGCGGTCTGCGTCCGGGGACGGGTCCGCCGTACCCGAGGGAGCCGGTGTTCGGCGCCCGGGGCCACAATGGCGCCCATGAGCGAGACCACCTGGACGACGTCGGGCGACTACGAGGACATCATCTACTCCACGACGGAGGACGGGATCGCCAAGATCTCGATCAACCGCCCCGAGGTGCACAACGCGTTCCGCCCGCAGACGCTGATCGAGGTCTCCCACGCCCTCGACGTGGCCCGCGAGGACGAGGGCATCGGGGCGATCATCCTGACCGGCGAGGGCGGCAAGGCGTTCTGCTCCGGCGGCGACCAGCGGGTGCGCGGCGACTCGGGCTACAAGACCGACCCGGGCGCCACGGGGCGCTTCCACGTCACCGACCTGCACGTGCAGATGCGCCGCTGCCCCAAGCCGATCGTGGCCTCGGTGGCCGGCTGGGCCATCGGCGGCGGCCACGTGCTCCACCTCGTCTGCGACCTCACCATCGCGGCCGACAACGCCCGCTTCGGGCAGGTCGGGCCGAAGGTCGGCTCGTTCGACGGCGGGTACGGCGCGAGCATCCTCTCCGACCTCGTCGGCCCGAAGAAGGCCAAGGAGATCTGGTTCCTCTGCCGTCAGTACGACGCGCCGGAGGCCCTGTCGATGGGTCTGGTCAACACCGTCGTGCCGCTGGCCGACCTCGAGGCCGAGACCCTCAAGTGGTGCCGCGAGATGCTGGCCCTCTCGCCCTGGGCGGTGCGCCTGTCCAAGCTGTCGTTCCACGCCCACGAGGACGGCTACGCCGGCATCCAGCAGCTCGCCCACGACGCGAACCTGCTGTTCTACGGCCAAGCCGAGGCGCAGGAGGGTCGCGAGGCGTTCAAGGCGAAGCGCACGCCAGACTTCACGCAGTTCCCCCGCCGCGCCTGAGCGCCCGGCGTTCGTGGTGGCAGCGCCGCGGAATCCCTGGCGCTGCTACCACGAACCGGCGGACGTGGCGGCTCGGCGGGCCCTAGGGTGCGGGACGTGGAGCGACGCGTGGCCTCCAGGGTGCTGACCCTGCTGCTCGCCGGCCGTCGTGCGTGATCGTGGCCCGCGACGTCGCCGGGAGCACCCGCGAGGACTGGATCGCCGCCGCCCGCTTCCTGTCGACCTACGGCGCCGGGGCCGTCGTGGCGTCAGCGGCGCTGTTCGCCGTGCTGCGGCTCGTCACCGGGGCCGTCGTCGTACGGCGGGCCGCCCCCGCGGCGCCCCCGCCCGAGCCGGACGCCTCCCCGGGCGACTGAGCGCCCGGCATTCGTGGTGCCAGCGCCACGGAAACCCTGGCGCTGCTACCACGAACGGGGTCCGGGACCTCAGACCCCGCGGAACACCGGCGTGCGCTTCTCGCTGCGGGCGGCGGCGGCCTCGCGGACGTCCTCGCTCGCCCAGCAGGCGGCGAAGGTGCGCGCGACGTCCTCGTCGCTGCCGCCGTTGAGCACCAGCTTGTTGTGGGCCAGCGTCAGCGGCGCCAACGTCGCGATCTCGGCGGCCCAGGCCAGGGCGTCGTCGAGGGTGCCGGTGCGGTCGACGAGGCCGTACCGCACCGCCTCGTCCACGTCGACCGTCTCGGCGGCGAGCATGAGCCGCCGCGCGAGCCCCCCGCCGGCGACCTCCTGCAGGGTGCGCATCGTCCAGGCGTCGACGGCCATGCCGTTGCGCGCGGTCGGTACGCCGAAGCGCGCGCCCGCGTCGGCCACGCGCAGGTCCGCCGCCAGCGCCAGCTGGGTGCCGGCGCCGATGGCCGGACCGTTCACCGCCGCCACGACCGGCACCGGCAGGCGGGTCAGGCCGTGGAGCATCCCGTAGAGCGCCTCGAGGAACTCGTCGCCGTACACGCCCCCGAGGTCGGCGCCCGAGCAGAACGACGAGCCCTCGCCGGTCAGCACCAGCACGCGGGCGCCGGCGTCGACCTCCTCCTGGGCCGCCGCCGCTATCGCGCGGCACAGCTCGAGGGAGAGCGCGTTGCGGCGCTCGGGGCGCTGCAGGGTCAGGAGCGAGACGGATCCGTCACGGGTGGTGGCGAGCACCCCCGCAGCCTAGGACGCACCCGCCATACGCCGACCGGGCGCCCGGACCACGGAAGGCCCGGCCCCCCGGTCAGGCCCGCCGCGCCAGGGTCAGCGCGAAGTCCCCGGGCGCGTCGGTCCACGCCCTCACGACGACGAACCCCGCACCCGCCAGCTCGGCCGCGACCTGCTCGCGGCTGAACTTCGTCGAGATCTCCACCTGGATCTCCTCCCCGGAGCCCAGGTCGAGCTCGAGCCCGGCCCCCGGGATCCGCACGTGCTGCGGCCGGTCGCTGCGCACGCGCAGGTCCATCCGGCCCAGCCGCGGGTCCCACAGCGGCGCGTAGGAGAACGCGTCGAGGTCGAAGTCGGCGTCCAGCTCGCGGTTGAGCACCCGCAGCGTGTTGAGCACGAACCGCTCGGTGACGCCGCTGGCGTCGTCGTACGCCGCCACGAGCCGCTCGACCGGCTTGAGCAGGTCGGTGCCCAGCAGCAGCCACTCGCCCGGCTCGAGCGAGTCGGCGAGCGCGCCGAGGAAGGCGCCGCGCTCCTCGACGTACAGGTTGCCGATCGTGCTGCCGAGGAACGCCACGACCCGGCGGCCCACCTCCGGTCCGCGGGGCAGCCGAGCCAGGTGGGTCGTGAAGTCCCCGACCACGGGGGTGACCTCCAGGCCGGGGTGACGGTCGGCGATGCGGACCGCCGCGTCCTGCAGCGTGGCCTCGGCGACGTCGAGCGGCACGAAGCCCCGCAGCGGCCCGTGGCTGCGGCCGGAGTCCGTCAGCGCGTCGAGCAGCAGCCGGGTCTTGTCGCTCGTGCCCGACCCCAGCTCGACGAGCGTCGCCGCGTCGCAGGCCGCGGCAATGGCGGGTGCGTGCTCGGCGAGGATCGAGCGCTCGGCCTCGGTCGGGTAGTACTCCGGCAGCCGCGTGATGGCGTCGAACAGCTCGGAGCCGACGTCGTCGTAGAGCCAGCGCGGCGGCAGCCGCAGCGGGCGCGACCCGAGCCCCCGGCGGACGTCGGCGGCGAGGGCCTCCGTGGCGGTGCTCATCGGCCCACCCCCACCGGGGCGCCGCCGTCGGCGAGCCGCACGCCCGACAGCGCCCAGCGGGAGGCGTGCGGGAAGAAGTTGCGGTACGTCGTGCGGGCGTGGCCCGGCGGGGTCAGCGCGCAGCCGCCCCGCAGCACCATCTGGTTCGACATGAACTTGCCGTTGTACTCCCCGATCGCCCCCTCGGGCGGGTGGAAGCCCGGGTAGGCGTGGTAGGCCGACGAGGTCCACTCCCAGCAGTCGCCGTGCACCTGCCGCAGCCGCGGCCCGCCCGCAGCGGCGGGCGCGGCCGGGCGCGGGTGCCACGTCGCGGTGTCGGCGAGGTTGCCCGCGACGACCTCGGCCTGGCCGTCGGTGACGACCGCGTGCTCCCACTCCGCCTCGCTCGGCAGCCGCGCCCCCGCCCAGGACGCGAACGCGTCGGCCTCGTAGAAGCTGACGTGCGCCACCGGCAGCGTCGGGTCGACCGGCCGCGTGCCGTGCAGGGTGTGCTCGAACCAGGCCCCGTCGCGCTCGGTCCAGTAGAACGGCGCACGCCAGCCCTCCGCCTTGACGCGCCCCCAGCCGTCGGAGAGCCACAGCTCGTGCCGCGCGTACCCGTCGTCGGCCATGAACGCCATCCACTCGCCGTTGGTGACGAGGCGGTCCGCGAGGCGGTAGGGCTCCAGCCACTGCCGGTGGCGCGGCAGCTCGTTGTCGAAGCAGAAGCCGTCGCCGGTGTGTCCCACCTCGACGAGTCCGCCCTCGACGTCGACCCAGCCCATCGGGCCGGGGTCGGCCGCGGCGAGCGGGCCGGGGGCGCCGGCGTACACCGGCTCCATCGGGTTGCGCGAGAGCACGTGCTTGATGTCCATCAGGAGCAGCTCCTGGTGCTGCTGCTCGTGGTGGAACCCGAGCTCGACGGTCGGCAGCAGCCGCCGCAGCGTGCCCTCGTCGGCGTCCGCGAGCACGGCCCGCACCCGCTCGTCGACATTGCGGCGGAACGCGCCGACCTCGTGGGCCCCCGGCCGGGTGACGAGCCCGCGGTCGGGGCGGGAGTACCGCGGGCCCAGGGACTCGTAGTAGCTGTTGAAGAGGAACCAGTACCGGTCCTCGTACGGCGCGAAGCCCGGCTCCGCGTCGGCCAGCAGGAACGTCTCGAAGAACCACGTCACGTGCGCCCGGTGCCACTTCGTCGGGGAGACGTCGGGCATCGATTGCACCGTCTGGTCCTCGGGCGAGAGGGGCTCCGCGAGCCGCTCCGTGTGGGCCCGCACCGCGTCGTACCGCGCCAGCAGAGCGTCGACGGCGCCGTACGAGCCGAGGGCGTCGTCGACCACGCCGTCCAGTGCGGTGTCGGGGGAGGGGTCGGTCGCAGTCATCGCCGCGTCCTTTCGCCGGGGGCCGGGGATCGGGGACCGGCCGAGGTAAAGACTGCCTCGCCGCACCGACGTTCGGTAGCCCGCCGGGTTGCCGTGAGGTGGTCAGCCGGTGTTGCGGAGGCCGGCCGCGATGCCGTTGATCGTCAGCAGCAGCGCCCGCCGCACGTCCGGGTCCGGCTCTTCCCCCTCGGGTACGGCGCGTGCCCGCCGCAGCAGCGACACCTGCAGCGCGTGCAGGGGGGCGAGGTAGGAGTCGCGCAGCTCGAGCGTGCGCCGCAGGACGGGCGCGTCCTGCAGCAGCGACGACTGGCCCGTGACGGCGAGGACCTGCTCGACGGTGCGCCCGTGCTCCGCTCGCACCACGTCGAGCAGGCCGGCCCGGTCGTCGGGCACGAGCGCCGCGACGTACTCCGCCGCGATGGCGAGGTCGGTCTTGGCCAGGGTCATCTGCACGTTCGAGAGGAAGGTGCGGAAGAAGGGCCAGGAGCCGTACATCTCGCGCAGCGTCTCCTCGTGCCCGGCCTCGACCGCGGCCGCGAGGCCCGACCCCACGCCGTACCAGCCGGGGAGGATGAACCGCGACTGCGTCCAGCCGAAGACCCACGGGATGGCCCGCAGGTCGTCGAGGCCACCGGCGCCGCCGGGGCGCTTGGCCGGCCGGGACCCGATGTTCATCCGGCCGAGCTCGTCGACGGGCGTCGCGGCGACGAAGAACGGCACGAGGGCCGGGTCGCGCACGAGCGCGCGGTAGGCGTCCTGCCCCGCCGCGGCGACGACGTCCATGGTGCCGTCCCACCGCTCGCGGACCTCGGCCGGCGACCGCGAGGTGCGGTGCAGCAGCGTCGCCTCGACGACCGCGGCCAGGGCCCCCTCCAGGTTGCGGCGCCCCAGGCCCGGCAGGCCGTACTTGTCGGAGATGACCTCGCCCTGCTCGGTGATCTTGATCGAGCCGGTGAGCGAGCCGTCGGGCTGGCTGGTGATCGCCTCGGCGGTCGGGCCGCCGCCCCGGCCGACCGAACCCCCGCGGCCGTGGAACAGGCGCAGTCCGACGCCGTGGCGGGCGGCCACGTCCCGCAGGGCGCGCTGCGCGCGGTGGATCTGCCACTGCGAGGCGGCGATGCCGGCGTCCTTCGAGGAGTCGGAGTAGCCGAGCATGATCTCCTGGACGTCGCCGCGGGCCGCGACGACCCGTCGGTACGACGGCTCCGAGAGCAGCGCGTCCAGCAGCGGTCCGGCCGCCTCGAGCTCGGCGACGGTCTCGAACAGCGGCGCGAAGCCGATCCGCGCCGTCGCCTCCTCGCCGCCGAGGTCGACCAACCCCACCTCGCGGGCCAGCACGACGACGGCGTACAGGTCGTCCACGTCGTGCGTCATGGAGACGATGTAGGTCTCGATGACGCCGTCGCCGTAGGTGTCGAGCGCCGCGCGGATGGTGCGCACCAGGTCCAGCGACGCGGTGGCGGCCTCGCCGAGGCCGGTGGTGCCCGCGCCGGTGAGCGGACGCCGAGCCGCCATCTCGCGGCGCAGCACCGCGATGCGGGCGGGGCGGTCGAGGTCGGCGTACGGGCGGTCGAGCTCGCCGGTGCGGTCCAGCAGCTCGCCGAGCGCCGCGTGGTGGCGGGCCGAGTGCTCCCGGACGTCGAGCGTGGCGAGGCCGGCGCCCAGGGCCACGGCCGTGCGCAGCAGGCGCAGGATCGCGCCGTCCCCGGTGAGGCGGTCGCCCGCGGCCAGCATCGAGTCCCGCACGAGCGCGAGGTCGGCCACGAGGTCGTCGAAGGACAGGTAGTCGCGACCGGGCTCGTGCGGCCTGCCCTCGCGCAGCCGGTCGCGGGTGCGCAGCAGGCGGACGCGGACGAAGCTGAGCTTGAGGCGGTAGGGCTCCTCGGCGTTGAGCCGACGGACGCTCTCCCAGGTGACGGGCAGGGCGCGGGCGTCCTCCTCGACACTGGCCAGCAGCGCGGGCGACGGCTGGACGACCCGGGTGGACGCCGTCATCTCGGTGAGCAGCTCGTCCGTGGCGGTGACGAGCTCGGCCAGTCCGGCGGCGTGCTGCAGGTGCAGGACGTCCAGGGTGACCGCCGGGGTGACGTTCGGGTTGCCGTCGCGGTCGCCGCCGGCCCACGTGCCGAAGCGCAGCGGCCGGGCGGTCGCGGGGAGGGCGACGTCGAGGGTGGCCAGCTGGCGGTCGAGCTCCTCGAGCAGCTCGGGCACGACCTCGCCGGCCAGGGAGCGCAGGTAGTACACGGCCGTGCGGGCCTCGTCGCCCGGCTCGGGACGGGCCACCCGCAGCTCGTCGGTCTGCCAGAGCAGGTCGACGAGCTCCGCGAGGCGCCGCTCGTCGCGGGCGCGCAGGGACGCGGACCGGCGGGGGTCCTCGAGCGCCTCGACGACCTCGGCGACCTTGCGCAGGAGCCGCAGCACCGTGCGGCGGCTGGACTCGGTGGGGTGGGCGGTGAAGACGGGGCGGTACTCGACCCGGCCGAGCAGCTCACCGAGCTCCTCGCGCGACAACGAGCCCTCCTCGAGCGCGGCGGCGATGCGGCCGACGGTCGCCGCCAGCGGGCCCTCCTCGTCGACCTCCTCCTGCCAGCGGTGCAGCTGCTCGGTGGTGTTGACGAGCTGGAAGTACGCCGTGAACGCCCGCGCCAGCAGCACGGCGGTGGCCGGCTCGACCGCGTCGAGCACCGAGCGGAGGTCGGCGTCGCTCGGCTGGCGGGCGAGGTGACGCACGCGCTCGACGAGATCGAGCACCTCGGCGCCCTCGTGCCGGGCGACGGCCTCGCCGAGCAGCGTCGTCAGCTGGCGCACGGAGGCCCGCAGCGCCGCATGGGTCGAGTCCGAGCGGACGCCGCCGCCGAAGGTCGATGCGTCGGGCGTCCTGCTCGTCTCGCTCGTCATGGGCGCCAGTGTGGTGGGCCCGTGTGACGTGCTCGTGACGAAGTCCACCCTCCGGTTGCCTCAGGTCGCCGCCCGGCGGGCCGATCTGGCCCTACGCTCGCGAACCCCCCTGCCGCGAGCCGGCTCGCTCTCGGATGGAGGTGCCCCGTGAGGCACGTTCGGCATCGTTCCCGCGCGCAGGACCAGCGCGGCGCCGTCGCCGTGATGGTCGGCCTGCTCGTCGCGCTCGTGCTCGCCATCACCTCGCTCGTCGTCGACATCGGCATGCAGCGCGTCATGCGCCGGGACCTGCAGGCCGTCGCGGACGTCGCGGCGCTCGACGCGTCGCGCCACCTCGACGGCCGCACCGGCGCGCAGGTGCGCACCGCGGTGGCCGACGAGGTGCAGCAGGCCCTGACCCGCAACGGCGACTCCCTGGGCGAGCCCCCGACGCTCTCCTTCGAGCTGGGCGAGATGACGGTCACGGGCACGTTCCGGCCGGTGCTCGACTCCGCCGTGCCGACCGCCGTGCGCGTCACCGCCGCCTCGTCGGTGGGGTACGTCGTCGCGGACGGCGACGGCCTCGCCTCCCGCTCGGCGGTGGCCGCCTCGACCTCCTCGGCGTGCTACCAGGTCGGCTCGTACGCCGCGCTCGTCCGCACGGGCCGCTCGCCGCTGCTCAACCCGGTGCTGCGCCGGATCGGCCAGAGCAACGCGACGCTGGCGGCGCTCGACTACACCGGCCTGGCCGCGGTCGCCGTCAACCTCGACCGGCTCGCCGCCGAGCTGGGCGTCGGCACCCTCAACCAGCTCGCCAGGACGACCGTGAGCGCCAAGAGCTACTACCTGGCCGTGCTGAACGCGCTGCCCGCGGGCACCAGCGGCACGACCGTCACCGCGCTCAACGCCCTGCGCACCTGGGTGAACGCCAACGTGACCCTCGACGTGGGCCGCATCCTCGGCGTCGCCACCGGCTCCGGCGCGGTGCTCGGGGCGCGCTACAACGCGCTCGACCTCGTCGCCGGCTCGATGCTGCTCATCAACGGGCAGAACACCCTCAACCTCTACACGGGTGCGCTGCTGCCGGGCCTGGCGAACACCAACATCGCGCTGAAGCTCATCCAGGGGCCGCGGCAGTTCTGCGGCCGCCCGGGGGAGCCGAACTCCACGGCGCGACCGGGCGACACCGAGCAGCTCGGCGTGCACGTCGACACCTCGCTCAACCCGTCCAACGTGGTCGTCGGGCTCGCCTCGGTCCCCGGCATCGTCTCGGCGCCGGTGAACCTCACCGTCCACCAGCCCAACCACCTGGGGCTCGACCTCTCGCTCGCGCCGACGCAGACGACGTTGAAGCGCATCGTGTGCGGCGACCCCGCCAGCGCCACCTTCGAGGTGCGCAACGGTCTCGCGACCGTGAAGTTCCAGACGCCGATCCGCACCTCCCTGCGGGTCAAGGTCAAGCTGCTCGGCATGGTCTCGCTGGCCGAGGTGCAGGTCGACGTGAACGCCACGGTCAACGTCACCGCCACCATCAGCCCGTCGGGCAACGCCGACTACACGATCACGGTGCCGCCCCGGCAGTTCGACACCGCCTACCCGACGACCACCGGCGGCATCACCGCCGCCCCGCCGACCGTCAACGCCGGCGCCAGCGTCGTGGCCCACCTGGGGCTGCTCAACGGCACCCTCGGCGCCTGGGTGGGGCTCAGCACGGCGGAGGCCAGCGCGTTCCTCGACGCGTCGGTCAAGGGAGCGGTCAACGCGCTCCTCGACCCGGGCAACCCCACGAGCCTCAGCAACGGCCTCATCAACCCGCTGCTCGCCCTCGCCGGCACGGAGGTCGCCGGAGCGCGGCTCTCGCTCGACAGCGCGCCCGCCATGCGGTGCGGGGTGCCCGCTCTGCGGGGCTGACCGGCCCCGGACGTGGAACGTGGTGGGAGCGCCACGGATCTCCTGGCGCTCCCACCACGAACGGGGGGGTACGGCGGGGCTCAGCCCTCGCCGAGGGCGGCGGCCACGCGGCGGTGGGCCTCCCAGATCTCCTCGGGCAGCCCGGTGAACTGGCGCAGGTGCTCCTCGCGGAACCCGATCTCCTGGCGCCACCGCTCCGTGTCGATCGACAGGATGCGCTCGAGGTCGGCGTCGGGCACGTCGAGGCCCGACAGGTCGAGCTCCTCGCGCGTCGGGATCGTGCCGACCGGCGTCTGCTGTCCGGAGACCTCGCCGTTCTTCAGCTGCACGAGCCACAGCAGGGCGCGCAGGTTCTCGCGGTAGCCGGGCCACAGGAAGTGGCCGTCCTCGGCGTCGCGCTGGAACCAGTTGACGTGCGCGAAGATCGGCTGGTCGCTGGCCCGGCCGACGATGTCGAGCCAGTGCTTCGCGTAGTCCGCCTCGGCGTACGACATGAACGGTCGCATCGACATGGGGTCGTAGCGCAGCTGGCCGTCGAGCCCGTCGGCGGCGAACGTCGCCTCCGCGCCGAGGGTGAGGCCGTCGTACACGCCCTCGGCCACGTCGGTGATCGCCCGCACCAGCGGCTCGCGGTCGCGGGTGCGCCCGCCGAAGATGATCGCGTCGAGCGGCACGCCCTCGGGCGCCTCGAAGTCGGGCGCGACGTTGGGCACGTTCGCCAGCGTCGTGGTGAAGCGGCTGTTGGGGTGGGCCCAGGGCGCGCCCTGCTCGCTCTCGGAGCGGTCCGCGATCGCGTCGCCCTTCCAGTCGAACCAGCCCGTGACGTCGGCCGGCGGCTCGGGCGTCTTGCCCTCCCACCACACCTCCTGGGTGGAGGGGTTGTAGGCCACGTTCGTGAAGATCGTGCCGGTGCCGTCCGCGATGGACTCGAGCGCCGTCGGGTTCGTCAGCTCGTTGGTGTCCTTCGCGACGCCGAAGACGCCGTTCTCCGGGTTCATCGCGTAGAGCCGGCCGTCCGCGCCGGGCCAGATCCAGGCGATGTCGTCGCCGTAGAACTCGACGTGGTAGCGGTCGCCCAGGGCTTCGGGGGCCAGCGTCATCGCCAGGTTCGTCTTGCCCGACGCGCTCGGGAAGCCGCCCGCCACGTGGTAGCGGCGGCCCGTCTCGCGGTCGGTGATGCCCAGCAGCATGAACTGCTCCGAGAGGAACTCGCCCGAGGCCCAGCCGTCGAACGCCGCCTGGCGCAGGCCGTGGGCGATCTTGCCGAGCAGGGCGTTGCCGCCGTAGGACGACCCGAAGTGCAGGATCGTGCGCTCGTCGGCGACCGTCACGAAGTAGCGCTGGTCGTCGGGGGTGCCCTGGCCGTGGCTCTCCAGGTCGCCGGCGACGTGGACGGCGCGGACGAACGAGTCCGGGTCGGCCAGCTCGTTGATGTAGGAGACCTCGACGCGCGCCATGCGGATCATGTGGAGCACGACGGTGCGGGTGTCGGTGAGCTCGACGCCGGCGGCGAAGCGCTCGAGCGGCGAGCCCTGCGGCGCCATGAGGTAGGGGACGACGTACATCGTGCGGCCCTCGAGCTGGCCCCGCATCTTCGAGGTGAGCAGCTCCTTCATCTCCGCCGCGGGCCGCCAGTTGTTGTAGACGCCCTGGTGGGCCTCGTCGTTGGTCGCGACGATCGTGCGCTCCTCGGAGCGCGCCGTGTCCTTGTGGTAGCTGCGGGAGTAGTAGCGCCCCTCGCCGGCGGGCTGGAGCTCGCCGGCCTCGAGGGCCTCGGCGACGAGGCGGGCGTCGTCGGAGGAGCTGACCACCTCGATGCGCGCGGCCCCGGTCACCTCCGCCCAGTGCTCGACGTACTCCCGCACGTGCGGGTTGGTCAGGCCGGCTTCGTCGAGCGCCGCTGCCACGTTCACCATGATGCCCGGATCCTCTCCGTCGGCGCACTGCGTAAGTGCGCTGCGTCAGTGTGCCGCTGATGCTCGCACACGCCCGGGAGTGCGGGACCCCGGCCCCTGCGCGTGATACTCGGTCCCGGTTTGCCAGCGGGCGCCCGCGCCCAGCACAGTCCAGCCCGTGAACGCCGTCGAGCCCGTGCCCCACTCGACCGCCGAGAACGTCCTCGGCGTCCTGACCGGCACCTTCGTCGTGTCCCTCGGCCTGCTCCTCCTGCGCGAGGTCGACGCCGTCACCGGCGGTACGGCGGGGCTCGCCCTCCTGCTCAGCTACGCCGTCGCCGTGCCGTTCGGGGTGCTCTTCGTCGGCGTGAACCTGCCGTTCTTCGCGCTCGCGGTGGCCAAGAAGGGCTGGGCGTTCACGCTGCGCAGCCTCGCGTGCGTCGTGCTCGTCAGCTCCTTCTCCGAGCTGCACCAGCGGATGGCGTCGTTCGCCGACCTGGCGGCGCCGTACGCCGCGGTGGCGGGCAACCTGCTCATCGGCATCGGGCTGCTCATCGTCTTCCGCCACGGCGCGAGCCTCGGCGGGTTCAACGTGGTGGCCCTGCTGCTGCAGGAGCGGCTGGGCTGGCGCGCCGGCTACGTGCAGATGGTGCTCGACGTCGCCGTCGTGCTGGGCGGCCTCACCGTGGTGCCCGTGGAGAACGTGCTGCTCTCCGCGGTGGGCGCGGCCGTGCTGAACCTGGTGCTGGCGCTCAACCACCGGCCCGGGCGCTACCTCGGCACCTGAGCAGGCCCCGGCCCCGGGCGTCCGGGCTCAGCAGGCGCCCCAGATCCCCCGGTCGCCGTCGCGGGCCGCCGTCTGCGCCGCCGCGTACGCACCGTGCCGCTGCGGCTCGGTGTCGAACACGTAGACCTCCGCCCAGCCGGCGGCCAGCACGGCCTCGCCGAGGTCGGTGCCGTCGGCGGTCTCGACGTAGCGCAGCAGCCGGTCGTAGCGGTCGGTGTCGTCCTGCGTCGGGTCGGCCACGAGGCGCAGGGCGTCGCCGGGGCGCACGAGGTCGGCCACGAGCGCCGAGGCCTCCGGCCCGCCGCACTCGACGTCGCCGTGCACCTCCGGGGTGTCGATGCCGACGAGGCGCACCCGCTCCTCGGCGCCGGTGACGGTGCGCACGCGCAGCGTGTCGCCGTCGGTGACGGCGACCAGGGTCGCCGACGTCGCGGGCGTCGTACCGGCACCGGGGTCGGGCTCGCCCGGACCCCCCGGCCCGCCCGCGCCGTCCTGGGCCGAGCGGCCCGCCAGCCAGACGGCCAGCACGGCGACCGCCGCGAGCACCACCGCCACACCCCGACCTCGCACGGACCCTCCTCGGTCACCGAGTTCTGCCGACGGCCCCTGCAGACGCCGGTCGGCGGCACCCTAGGGGGTGCCGCCGACCGGACGGAGCGGAGCGGGGGGTGGCGCTCAGACGCGACCGAAGGTCACGTTCGAGGTCCAGATGCGCTCGAGCTTGACGCGCTCGCCGCTGCCCGGGGCGTGCCACACGTTGTTGTTCCCGGCGTAGATCGCGACGTGGTAGACGCGGCCGCCGCTGCGGAAGAACACCAGGTCGCCGGTCTTCACCGAGGCGCGGCTGATCTGGTGCACCGACGACGCCATCTGGCTCGAGGTGCGCGGCAGGTCCTTGCCGACCTTGTCGTAGACGTAGCCCACGAAGCCGGAGCAGTCGAACCCGCTGCTCGGGGTGGTGCCGCCGTAGCGGTACTTCACGCCCCGCAGGGCCTGCGCGGCCTTGAGCACGCGGTAGTTGCGCTGGTCGATCTGGCGCTCGTAGGAGGCCTTGGCCGACGAGCTCATGCCGGCCGGGTACGCCGCGGCGGGCTCGGCCGTCACGCCGACGCTGAGCGCGGCGCTGGAGACGACCGCCGCGACGGCCAGGCCGGTCGCGGTGGCGGAGCGACGGACGACGCCGGGGCCGGCCGTGGTGGCGCGGGGGGCGGTGAGCCGGGCCCGGCCGTCGGCGCGGTGGCGGGGGGCCGCCGCGGTGTCGGGGGAGGTGGTGACGCCGGCGGCGTGGACGCGCGCAGGCATGACGGGGGAAAGAGACATCTCGGGTTCCTCGGCGACGCCTGCGAAAGATGACCTGTCGGGTTCGGACTGCCGTTGTCCGGGCCGGGCCGCATCGCTGCGACTACCGACCTTCACCCCGAGCCGCACCCCCGAGGGGCGGCGTACTGCTGGGTCTCCCGTGCCCGCCACGCGCTGGACGCGATCAGTTTCTCCCCAGGTCGTGGCGGGCCTCGGCGCGTCCTGGGCGGCCCCGCCGACGCGGCGAGGACTTACAGCCGTCCACTGTGAGGGCTGCTCCCTTGAACCGGCAAGTGACGTCCGGTGTTGCGTGCGTCACTCCGCAAGACCATCAGGTGGGCGCCCGGCCGGCCGACGCGGGCGCCGGGACCGTGCGCCGGAGCGGCGCGGCGGGCCCTCCCGTCTAGGGTGCTCGTCATGGCAGCGGGGGACGGGACCTGGCGCGAGTACGACGCCGTGGAGCTGCCGCGGGTGCTCCAGGGCGCCCTCGAGGCCTTCGCCGAGCAGGGCTACCACGGCGCGTCGATCCGGGAGCTGGCCGCGCGCGCCGGACTGTCGGTACCCGGTCTCTACCACCACCACGCGTCGAAGCAGGACATCCTCCGTGCCCTGCTCGACGCGGTGCTCACCGACCTGCTGCGCCGCTGCACCGACGCGCTCGCCAGCACCGGGGACCACCCGGCGGAGCGCTTCGACGCCCTCGTCGAGTGTCTCCTGCGCTTCCACATGTTCCGCACCGAGCACGCCTTCGTCGCGACGAGCGAGCTGCGCAGCCTCACGCCGGCCAACCGCGAGCACGTGGTCGGCCTGCGCGACGCGCTGCAGCACCTCCTCGACGACGTGGTCGAGGAGGGCGCCGCGGACGGCACGTTCACCACGCCGTACCCGAAGGCGGCGAGCCGCGGTGTCGCGACGCTCTGCCTGGGGGTGGCGTCCTGGTACCGCCCCGACGGCCCGTTGAGCCCTGACGAGCTGGTGCGGCGCCACCTGACGCTCGCCCGCGGCATCGTCAACGGCCGCGACTAGCGGTCCTCAGCGCGGCGCCATCCGCAGCGCGCCGTCCATGCGGACGACCTCGCCGTTGAGGTAGTCGTGGTCGATGATCGCGAGGGCGAGCTGGGCGAACTCGTCGGGGCGGGCGAGACGCTGCGGGAACGGGACGCCGGCCGCGAGCCCGGCCCGGAACTCGTCGGACACGGTGGCGAGCATCGGGGTCTCGACGATGCCGGGCGCGATGACGTTGACGCGGATGCCGTGCTGGGCGAGGTCACGCGCCGCCGGGAGCGTGAGGCCGACGACCCCGCCCTTCGAGGCGGAGTACGCCGCCTGCCCGACCTGGCCGTCGAACGCGGCGATCGACGCGGTGTTGACGATCACGCCCCGGGCGCCGTGCTCGAGCTCGGGGGTGGCGGCGATCTGCTCGGCGGCGAGCGTCATCACGGTGAAGGTGCCGACGAGGTTGATCTGCACGACCTTCGCGAACAGGCCGAGGTCGTGGGGGCCCTTGCGGGACAGGATCCGGGCCGACGGGCCGATGCCGGCGCAGTTGACGACGGTGCGCAGCGGCGCGCCCTCCGCGGCGGTGGCCACGGCGGCCGCGACCTGCTCGGCGTCGGTGACGTCGGTCGGCAGGTAGGTGACGCCGTCGACCGACGGCGCGGCCTGGACCGCCGAGCCCAGGTCGAGGCCGAAGACGTGCGCGCCCTTCGCGGCGAGGGCGGCGGCGGTGGCCGCGCCGAGCCCGGAGGCGGCGCCGGTGACGATGGCGGCGGTGTCGGCGAGCTGCATGGGTGGGTCTCCTCGGAGGTGGGTCGTGCGGTGGGGGTACGGCGGACGGGTGCGGGGGAGCGGTACCCGCGTCAGCGGGCGACGACCAGCCCGGCGTCGGGCTTCGCGTCGAGCGAGCGGGCGATCACCATGCGCTGGATCTGGTTGGTGCCCTCGAAGATCTGCATGACCTTCGCCTCGCGCATGTAGCGCTCGAGGGGGAAGTCGCGGGTGTAGCCGACGCCGCCGAGCACCTGCACGCCGTCGGTGGTCACCTTCATGGCGTTGTCGGTGGCGACGAGCTTGGCGACCGAGGCCTCGCGGCTGAAGGGCAGGCCCTGGTCGCGCAGGCGGGCGGCGTGCAGCGTGACGGCGCGGGCGGCGTGCACGGCTGCCTCCATGTCGGCGAGCACGAAGCCCAGCCCCTGGTGGTCGATGATGCGACGGCCGAACGCCTCGCGCTGCTGCGCGTAGGCCAGTGCGGCGTCGAGGGCGCCCTGCGCCAGCCCCGTGGCCACGGCCGCGATGCCGAGGCGGCCGGAGTCGAGGCCCGCCAGCGCGATCCGCAGCCCGTCGCCCTCCGCGCCGAGGCGCCGCTCGACGGGCACCCGCACGCCCTGGAGCAGCATCGTGGCGGTGGTCGAGCCCATCAGGCCCATCTTGCGCTCGGGGTTGTCGGCGACGAGGCCGGGCGTGTCCGCGGGCACGAGGAAGCACGAGATGCCGTTGCGCTCGTCGGACGTGCGCGCCATGACCTTGTAGAAGTCGGCCTGGCCGCCGTGCGTCGTCCACGCCTTGGCCCCGTCGAGCACGTACGCGTCGCCGTCGCGGCGCGCCGTCGTCCGCATGGCCGCGGGGTCGGAACCGGCGTGGGCCTCGGAGAGGCAGTAGGCGCCGAGCATCTCGCCGCCGAGCATGTCGGGCAGCCACTGGTGCTTCTGCTCCTCGCTGCCCCAGGTGGCGAGGCCGAAGCAGGACAGCGCGTGCACGGAGACGCCGACGCCGACGCTGGCCCAGGCCCGCCCGATCTCCTCGAGCACCTGGAGGTAGACCTCGTAGCTGACGCCGCCACCCCCGACCTCCTCCGGGTAGGGCAGGCCGAGGATGCCGGCCTGGCCGAGCAGGCGGAACACGTCGCGGGGGAAGGCGGCGTCCTCCTCGGCCTGCGCGGCACGCGGGGCGAGCTCCTTGGCGACGAGCTCGCGCACGAGGGCGAGCAGGTCGGCGGACTCCTGGTCGGGGAGCAGACGACGGGCGGGCATGGCTTCCTCCTGGCGGTCCCGGGCCCCGACGGGGCGGCTGGACGGTGCGGCGGTGACGATACTGTGAAGAGTCCTGCGGTATCGTGCAGCGTACGGTACGACGGACGGAGGAGGCGAGGGGATGGCGGGCACGACGCGGCCGCAGCGCACGGCGCGGCAGCAGCAGCTGCTCGACCGGTTGGTCGACCTCTGCGAGGCCGAGGGCTTCGCGGCCTTCACCCTCGACGAGCTGACGGTGCGGCTGGGCTGCTCCAAGACGACGCTCTACTCCCTCGCCGGCTCCAAGCAGGAGCTGGCGGTCGAGGTCGTGCGGGAGTCGTTCCGGCGGGCGGTCGACATCGTCGAGACCCGGCTCGCGGGCGTCGAGGGCGCCGCGGCCCGCATCGAGACCTACCTGCGCGCCGTGGCCGACCGGCTGCAGTCGCTGTCGGAGGTCTTCCTCGCCGACATCGCGCGCCTGCCCGCCACCGACGCGGTCTACCGGCGCAACACGCAGGCCGCGGCCGAGCGGATCCGCGGGCTGATCGCCGAGGGCGTGGCGTCGGGGGAGCTGCGCCAGGTGCACGCGGCGTTCGTCGGGGAGATGGTCGCCGCGACCATGTTCGAGATCCAGCGGGGGCGGATGTTCGAGCGCCTCGAGCTCGCCGACGCCGAGGCCTACGCGGAGCTCGCGACCTTCGTCGTGCAGGCGCTCACCGACTGAGCCGGGGTACGGCGGGGCGGCGCGGGCCGGCGCGGGCCGGCGGGGCTCAGGCCTCCTCGGCGATCCGCTGGTGGTGGTGGATCACCTCGGCGATGACGAAGTTGAGGAACTTCTCGGCGAACACGGGGTCGAGCCCCGCGGCCAGGGCGAGCTCGCGCAGTCGTGCGATCTGACGCTCCTCGCGGGCCGGGTCGGCCGGGGGCAGGTCCTCGCGCGCCTTCAGCACCCCGACCTGCTGGGTGCACTTGAAGCGCTCGGCCAGCAGGTGCACGAGGGCGGCGTCGATGTTGTCGATGCTCGAGCGCAGCGCGGCCAGCTCGGGCGGGACGGGCGGCACGGAGGCGGAGGTCACGGCCACCGAGTCTAGGAGGCGCGGCGGCGTCAGGGGCCGAGCAGTCCGCGCAGCAGGCCGAGCACCCCGCCGAGCACCTCGTCGAGCCGTGGGCGCACCGGGTCGACCGGGGTCGGCTCCCCGGTCGGCTCCCCGGTCGGCTCCCCGGTCGGCTCTCCGGTCGGCTCCCCGGTCGGCTCCCCGGTCGGCGCCGGCTCGTCGGGCGGCACGTCGAAGTCCTGGGCCGACCACGAGCCGTTGAGCACGACGAGCACCTGGCTGCCGTCGGGGTTCGCGTAGGCCACGGTCTCGACCCGGTCGCGCTGGGTGGAGGTGCGCAGCACCGCCCCGGGCTGCACGAACCGCGAGAGGTGGGACCAGTAGGCGAGGTCCTCGTTCGGCTGCCAGCCGTCGGGACGCACCTCGAGCATGCCGCGGCAGGCGGTGCAGCCCCCGAGCCGCGGCCCGCCGGAGGCGTCGAGCGCGAGGTTCCAGTAGAGGGACGACACAGCGCCGTGGCGCAGCGGGTCGAGCAGGGCGAGGTGCATCTCGTTGACGAGGTTGTGCCGGGTGTCGTCCCAGTGGAGGCTGCCGGTGCACTCGGTCATCCAGGCCGGTACGGCGCGCGTCTGCGTCGCCGCCGGCTCCCGGCGCAGGCCGCTCTCGTAGCAGTGGTAGCCGATGGCGTCGACGGTGCCGTCGGCCGCCGCCAGCAGCTCGGCGGGGTAGGTCGTCGGGCGGTCGGTGCCCTGGTCGACGTAGTTGTGGTCCCAGCCGAGCACCTCGACGTCGGCGAGGCCGGCGGCGTCGAGCGCGGGGCGCAGCTCGCGGGCGAGCCGGGCCTGCTCGGCCGACGACATCGTCATCGTGGGGTAGGAGCTGTTGCAGTGCTGCGGCTCGTTGCCCAGCGACACCTGGTCGACGTCGACGCCGTGGTCGGCGTACGCCTGCAGGAAGCGCACGTAGTACTGCGCGTAGACCCCGTAGGCGTCGTCGCGCAGGTGGTTGCGGTTGCCCCAGCAGTCCCCGGTGTAGCGGCCGCCGACCTTCATCCACCCCGGCGCGGACCACGGCGCCGCCACGACGACGAGGTCGGGGTTGAGCGCGAGGGCGTCCTGCAGGACCGGCACCACGTGCTCGAGGTCGCGGGCGATCGAGAAGCTGCGCAGCTCGGGGTCGGGGCCGGGGGTGTGGGCCAGGCTGCGGTGCTCGCCGGTCGCGACCATGTCGCTCGCGCCCATGGGCACCCGCACGACGTCGAACCCGGCGCCGTCGTCGGAGAAGAGCTCTGCGAGGAGGGCGTCGCGGTGGGGGGAGGTGTCGATGAGCTGCGCCGCGGAGTCGGTCAGCGCGCCGCCGAACCCCACGACGGGGAACGCGCCCGGCGCCTCGGCGCCGACGACGAGCTCCTCGCCGCCCACCACGGGGCGCGTGGGCAGGGCGGGCCCGGGGGCCAGCGTCTGCGGGAGGCCCGCCCCGTCGGCGACCGTGCGCCACGACGCGACCTGGGTGTCGCCCGGCGTCCAGGTGTAGGTGGTGACGGACGTGGCGGGGAGCGTGTCGCGGATCGCCACGCCGCCCAGGTCCACGCGGAGCTCGGTGGCGGTGCCCGCCCGGGTCGCGGTGGCCGCGCTCGGGGGAGCCGTGTCGGTGGCGAGCACGTCGGCGGGTCGGACGCCGGCGGAGCCGAGGGCGAGGACGCCGACGAGGGCGCCGAGCAGGAGGGGGCCGCGGGGAGGGGTCATGGCGTCGTCTTTCTGTCCCCCGTGTCGGACGAGAAGGCGTCATGGACCTCCCCGTCCGGCGGTGCGGAGGGGAGGCAGGACGACCCTAGTCGATCCTCAAGGCGGCGTCGAGGATCTCTCAAGGAAGCCTCAAGGGAACAACTCGCTCGCTGCGGGCGATGAGTTCTGGGAGCGTGAGGGGTCGACACCCCCGACGCAGCACCACCGGCGCCGCCGCGCGCCCGCCGCCACCCGCGGCGGTGACGGGCGGCGTACCCCTCCGGGCCTCGACCGAGGCGAGCGGGAACCCGAGGCAGGAGCACCACCATGACGCAGTCGCACGCCCTCGAGACCTCCGCGGTCGCGACCGAGGCCGAGGCCGGACTGGCCCGCCACGACCTCGTGGTCATCGGCGTCCTGCTCGTCGCGAGCTTCGTCGTCATCCTGAACGAGACGGTCATGAGCGTGGCGCTGCCCGTGCTCCAGACCGAGCTGGGCGTCGCGCCGAGTACCGGCCAGTGGCTGACGACGGCGTTCCTGCTGACGATGGGCGTGGTCATCCCGCTGACCGGCTTCCTCATCCAGCGCCTCGGCACCCGCCCGTTGTTCGGGCTCGCGATGTCGCTGTTCAGCGTGGGTACGGCGATCGCGGCGTCCGCGCCCGGCTTCGGCGTGCTGCTGCTCGCCCGGGTCGTGCAGGCCAGTGGCACCGCGATCATGCTGCCGCTGCTGATGACGACGGTCATGACGATCGTCCCGCCCGCGCGCCGCGGCGTGATGATGGGCAACATCTCGATCGTCATCGCGGTGGCGCCGGCGCTCGGCCCGACCGTCTCGGGCCTCGTGCTCGACCACCTCGGGTGGCGCTGGGTCTTCGGTCTCGTGCTGCCGATCGCGCTCACCGCGCTCGTCGTCGGCCTGCGGATGGTGCGCTCGGTGGCGCCCACGAGCAAGGCGTCGGTGGACCTCGTCTCCGTGCCGCTCGCGGTGCTCGGCTCCGGCGGCCTCGTCTACGGTCTCGTCGGCCTGGGCCACGCGGCCGAGGGCTCCGACCAGGCGGTTCCCGTCGCGCTGCCCTTCGTCGTCGGCGCCGTGGCGCTCGCCGCGTTCGTCGCCCGCCAGCTCGTGCTGGCCCGCGAGGACCGGGCGCTGCTCGACCTGCGGGTGTTCTCGTCGTACCAGTTCTGCGTCGCGATGCTGGCGATGCTCGTGGCCATGGCGGCGATGCTCGGCACGCTGATCCTGGTGCCCTACTTCGCGCAGACGGTGCTCGGCTACGGCCCGACGCGCACGGGTCTCATCACCCTGCCCGGCGGCCTCCTCATGGGCCTGGCGGGCCCGCTCGTGGGGCGCGTGTACGACGCCCGCGGCCCCCGCGTGCTGCTCGTGCCGGGCACGATCCTCGTCAGCGCAGCCCTGTGGATGCTGACCGCCGTGGACGAGCAGACCACGATGGGCTGGCTCGTCGGCGCGAACATGGTGCTCTGCCTCGGCCTGGCCGCGACGTTCACGCCCCTCATGACCTCGGGCCTCGGCGCCGTGCGCCCGGAGCTCTACGCGCACGGCTCGGCGGTGCTCGGCACGTTCCAGCAGGTCGCCGGGGCGGCCGGCACGGCGCTGTTCGTCACCGTGATGACGGTCGTGGCGACGCGGTCCGCCGAGGACGGCGCCTCCGCCGCGGCGGCCACCACCGACGGCGTGCACACCGCGTTCCTCGTCGGCGCGTTCGTGTCGCTGCTGCTCGTGGCGATCGCCCCGCTGGTCCGCAAGCCCGCCGCCGCGCCGCAGGGCGTGGTCGCCGGGCACTGAGCCGGGCACTGATCCGGGCACCGACTCAGGGGGCCAGGGATCGCCGGGGCCGCCCTGCGGGGCCGGCTCCCCGCCGTACCGCAGACTGGTGCGGTGGACGTGACCGCGTGCATCTACTCCCCCGACGGCGCGATCCGGCTGACGCCGGACGCGTTCCTCGACGCCGCCCTGCTGTGGTGGCCCGAGGCCGTCGCGGTGGACGTGCGGCGGCGGATCCCGCGCAGCCGGCGCGTCGGCGTGCGGGTGGAGGAGCCGGGGCAACGGCCCTTCGAGGTGCGGCTCTCCGCCGACGGCACGCAGCTGCTGACCGACGGCGACCACGTGCAGCAGATCTGGTTCGCGACGTGGGCCCGCTCGCACGTGCCGTACGACGCGCCCGGCCGCGTCGTGCTCGTCAGCGCCGACGCCTCGCGGGCCGCGCTGCTGACGCCCGGCATGACCCCGCGCGAGGTGTGGCAGGCGTGGCGCGGGCAGAGCGAGGAGTGGCAGCGCTTCGCGCAGGGCTGGCTCGCGGGGGCGCTCGCGGGCTGAAGGGGGCGCTCGCCCGCCGAGACTCGGGGTGCGACTGCGCGGAGGTCTGCTGCTCGACGTCTGCTCAGCGGACCTCCGCACAGGTGGCGGGTTCCCCGGTGCACCGGGGAACCCGCCACTTCCGGCGCCAAGCTTCCACCCGGAAGTGGCGGCTTGCGGGTACGACCTTTCCGGCGCCCCGCTCAACCCCCCGACGGCGGGGGGAAGGCGGCCATGGCCGTCTGCGCGATCGCTCTCAGGTCGTCGATGGTCCCGCCGTCGCGGGCGCAGCCGGACATGCCGCGGAGCACCGCCACGAGGAACGACGCCAGGGCCTCGGTGCGGGTGTCCGGCGGCAGGTCGCCGTCACGCACCCCGCGGTCGAGCCGCTCCTGCAGCCGCCGGTGCAGCTCCTCGCGCTGCGCGGTGAGCCGCGGCTCGGTGAGCATGAGGCAGCCGGGCGGGGTGCCCGCATCGGTGTGGGCGCGCGCGGTGTCGTCGAGCATGCGCGTGACGGCCTCGCGGGCCGTCGGCAACGCAGCCGCGGCGTCGAGGCCCTCGCAGGTACGGCGGAAGTAGGTGGCCGCAGCCTCCTCGAACAGGCGGTGCTTGTCCCCGAACGCCGCGTAGAGGCTCGGCGGCGACACGCCCATGGCCGCGGTCAGCGTCGCGACGGACGTCTCGTCGTACCCCGTCCGCCAGAACTGCTCGACGGCGACGGCGAGCGCTGCGTCGCGATCGAAGCTGCGGGGTCGGCCGGCCATGACGGTGATCATAACGTAGCGGTCGCTACGGAACGTGCTACGGTCGCACCTCGATCAATAGTGGTCACTACAGAAAGAGGTCGTCATGGAGCTGAAGAGTGCGGTCGTACTCGTCACGGGAGCGAACCGGGGCATCGGAGCCGCGTTCGTCGAGCTGCTGAAGGAGCGCGGGGCCGCCAAGATCTACGCCGCAGCCCGCGACGCGAGCACGGTCGAGACCGACGGCGTCGAGCCCATCGCGCTCGACGTCACCGACGCCGCCCAGGTCGAGGCCGCGGCCCGGGCCGCGGGCGACGTGCAGGTGCTCGTCAACAACGCGGGCATCTCCACCGGCACCGCGCTGGTGACGGGCGACGAGGCGGCCATCCGGCGCGAGATGGACACCAACTTCTACGGCCCGCTGCTGATGACGCGCGCGTTCGCGCCGGTCCTGGCTGCCAACGGCGGCGGCGCGATCGTCAACGTCGTCTCGGCGCTGTCGTGGTTCACGGCCCCGGGCGCCGGCGCCTACGCCGCGTCGAAGGCGGCGGCGTGGATGCTGACCGACAGCACCCGGCTCGAGCTGGCGGCGCAGGGCACCCACGTCGTCGGGGTGCACATGGGCCTCGTCGACACCGACATGGCCAAGGGCGTGCCGGCGCCCAAGATCAGCCCTGCCGAGCTGGCCGGTGCGGGGCTCGACGCCGTCGAGTCGGGTGCCCAGGAGGTCCTGGGCGACGACTGGGCGAGGTTCGTGAAGTCGGGGCTGACGCTCGACCCCGCGGACCGCTACGCGCGGATCTCTGCCGCCCTCGGCAACGGCTGAGCGGGCGATCCGCCTCACGGCCCCGGCTCGTCGGCCCACTGTCCCCAGGCGCGGGAGGCACGCCCGCGGACCGTCGGCGCCGCGTGGCAGGCTTCGCCGGGTGAGCCTGACCGTCCACCGCGCGCCGCGCACCGACCTGCTCGCCGACGCCCTCGGCGAGCTGCTCGCGCGGCCGGTGGACGACCCCTTCGCCGAGGAGGTCGTCGTCGTGCCGGCCCGCGGGGTCGAGCGGTGGCTGACGCAGCGGCTCTCCCACCGCCTCGGCACCGGCCCGCGGGGCGGGGACGGCGTCTGCGCGGGCGTCCGCTTCCTCACCCCCCACTCCCTCGTCTCGGTGCTGCTGGGTCGCGAGCACGACGACCCGTGGGAGCCGGGGCGGCTCGCCTGGCCCGTGCTCGAGGCCGTCGACGCCCACCTCGACGAGGCGTGGGCCCTGCCGCTGGCGCGCCACCTCGGCGCCGTGCTCTCCCCCGGGGAGCCGGCCGAGCTGGGCGAGCTGCGGCGTACCCGACGGTGGGCCGTGGCGCGCCGGCTGGCGGGAGCGTTCGCGTCGTACGCCGCGCAGCGCCCCGCGCTCGTCGCCGACTGGCGGGCGGGGCGCGACACCGACGGTGCCGGAGGGGTGCTGGCCGAGGACCTGCGGTGGCAGGCCGAGCTGTGGCGCCGGGTCGTCGAGCGCGTGGACGCGCCGGCCCCCGACGAGCGGCACGCGGCAACGCTCACCGCCCTGCGCTCCGGTGACGACGGGCTCGACCTGCCGGACCGGCTCTCCCTCTTCGGACACACGCGCCTGCCCGTCGCGGAGGTCGAGCTGCTCGAGGCACTGGCGACCCGCCGCGAGGTGCACCTGTGGCTGCCGGTGGCCTCGCCGGCGCTGTCCGCGCGGCTCGACCTCGCGGGCGGCCCCGGCGGTACGGCGGGGGGCCTCGCGGGCCGCACGGCGCCGCGCCGCGCCGACGCGGACATGACCGCCGAGGTCGGCCACCCCCTGCTTGCCGCGCTGGGGCGCGACGCCCGGGAGCTCCAGCAGCAGCTGGCGCGCCTCGACGCCCGCGTCGAGCAGCTCGGTGACGTGCCCGACCCGCCCCCCTCGGCGCCGCTGCTGACGCTGCTGCAGGCCGACGTGCGGGCCGACCGGCTGCCCACCCCGGCGCAGCGGGCGGAGCGCACCCGCGCGGTCGACACCTCCGTGCAGGTGCACGCCTGCCACGGCCCGGCCCGCCAGGTCGAGGTGCTGCGCGAGGTGCTCGTCGGTCTGCTCGCCGACGACCCGACGCTGGAGCCCCGCGACGTGCTGGTGATGTGCCCCGACGTGGAGGCCTACGCGCCGCTGGTCGAGGCCGGCTTCGGGCTGGCGTCGGGGGACCCCGACGATCCCCTGGCCTCGGCGTCGGACCAGCACCCGGCCCACCGGCTGCGGGTCCGGCTGGCCGATCGCGCCCTGTCCAGCGTCAACCCGCTGCTCGCCCTCGCGGAGCGCCTCGTCGCGCTGGCGGGCTCGCGGGTGACGGCCTCCGACGTGCTCGACCTGGCCGGTCGGCCGGTCGTGCGGCGCCGCTTCGCCCTCGACGAGGACGACCTGTCCCGGGTCGAGCGCTGGGTGCGCGACGCCGGCGTGCGCTGGGGCTTCGACGCGGAGCACCGGGCCGACTACGGGCTCGGCCACGTCGCCCAGAACACGTGGCGCGCCGGGCTCGACCGCGTGCTGCTGGGGGTGGCCGTGGCCGGTGACGTGCCCCGGTGGGTGGGCAGCGCGCTGCCGCTCGACGACGTGGGCAGCGGCGACGCCGACCTGGCCGGCCGGTTCGCCGAGCTCGTCGACCGTCTCGAGCACGGGCTCGACCGGCTGCACGGGCCCGCGTCGGCGGAGGAGTGGGTGGCCGCGATCGGCGAGGTCGTGACCTCGCTGGCCGCGGTGCCGCCCCGCGACGCCTGGCAGGCGGCCGAGCTCGAGCGCGAGCTGCGCCGGCTCGCGCCGGTGGGTGTCCCGGGCGTCGACCGGGCGCCGCTCGGGCTGCCGGAGGTGCGGGCCATGCTCACCCGCGCCTGGGCGGGGCGCCCCACGCGCGCGAACTTCCGCACCGGCACGCTGACGGTGTCGACCCTGGTGCCGATGCGCTCGGTGCCCCACCGCGTGGTGTGCCTGCTGGGCCTGGACGACGGGGTCTTCCCCCGCGCGGGCATCACCGACGGCGACGACGTGCTCGCGCGCTCGCCCCTGGTCGGGGAGCGGGACCCGCGCAGCGAGGACCGGCAGCTGCTCCTCGACGCGGTGATGGCCGCGACCGAGCACCTCGTCGTCACCTACACGGGCGCGGGCGAGCACACGGGCACCCCCCGCCCGCCCGCCGTGCCCCTCGGCGAGCTGCTGTCCGCCCTGGAGCGCACGGCGGTGGTCGAGCAGCCGGTGCTGGTGCGCCACCCGCTGCAGCCCTTCCACCCCTCGAACCTCGTCGTGGCCGAGGACGGCTCGGGCCGTCCGCCCTTCAGCTTCGACACCGCCGCCCTGGCCGGGGCGGAGGCGGCGCGCGGGCCGCGCCGCGCGCCGTACCCGCTGCTGGCGGCGCCGCTGCCGGCCGTGACGGACGAGGTGGTGTCGCTCGACGACCTCGTGCGCTTCCTCGTCTCGCCCGCCCGCGAGTTCCTGCGCAGCCGGCTCGACGTCGCCACCCGCTTCGACGAGGACGAGGTGGCCGACGCCGTGCCGCTCGACCTCGACGCGCTCGAGAAGTGGGGCGTCGGGTCGCGCGTGCTCGCCGACGCGCTCGCGGGCGTCGCGCCGGGCGACGCCATCGAGGCCGAGCGCCGCCGCGGCCAGCTGCCGCCCCGGGCCCTGGGCTCGGGGGTGCTCGCGCAGGCCGAGTCGGACGTGCGCCGCCTGTACGCCGGCACGCTCGAGCTGCGCGCCGGCGACCCGCGCACCGTCGACGTCGACGTGGACCTCGGCGACGGGCGCCGTCTCGTCGGCACCGTCGGGGGCCTGCACGGCTCGCGGCTGGTCTCCGTCGAGTTCTCCTCCCTGCGCGCGAAGCACCGCATCGCGGCGTGGGTGCGGCTCCTGGCGCTCGCGGCGGCGTACCCCGACGAGTCCTTCACCGCCCACACCGTCGGCCGCGCCGGGCGCGCGGGCCCGCGGCGCGCCCTGGCCGGCCCGCTCGACCACCGTGCGCTCGGCTGGCTGCGGGACCTGGTGGACGTGCGCGACCGGGGGATGCGCGAGCCGGTGCCCCTGCCGGTGGGCACGGCCTGCGCGTACGCCGAGGCGCTGCACCGCCAGCGCCACGGTGACGAGGCCAGCCTGGAGGAGGTGGTGACGCGGTCGTGGGTGACGCAGCGGGGCGCGCAGGTGCCGGGCGAGGCCGACGCGGCCGAGCACGTGCTGCTCCACGGCCCGCGCGCCGGCGTCGACGTGCTGCTGGGCCCGCCGCGTCCCGACGAGACGTGGGTGCCGACCACCGAGGGCGGGGGGTTCCGCACGCGGCTGGGGCAGTACGCGTGGCGGGTGTGGGCGCCGCTGGTCGAGGGCGCGGAGAAGGTGGGTCCGCTGTGAGCGGGGCGGAGGACTGGGGTCAGGCGGCGATGCCGCACGAGGTCGTCGACGAGTTCGACATCCTCGCCCCGCGGCTGCCGACCGGCACGACGCTGCTCGAGGCGAGCGCCGGAACGGGCAAGACGTGGACCATCGGCGCCCTGGTGGCGCGGTACGTCGCGGAGGGCCACGCCCGCCTCGACGAGCTGCTCGTCGTCACCTTCGGCCGCGCGGCCAGCCAGGAGCTGCGCCAGCGCGTGCGCACCCAGCTCGAGGCGGTCGCCGACGGTCTCGCCGCCGCGACCGGCGAGGGCGTGGCGGCGGCCGAGCACGCCGACGACGCCGAGGCCCCGGGCCCGGCGGACGAGGTGGTGGCGCTCCTGTGCACCGGCACCCCCGCCGAGCTGCGGGCGCGGCGGGAGCGTGTGAGCGCGGCGCTGGCCCACTTCGACGGCGCGACCATCGCGACGATCCACCAGTTCTGCCAGCAGGTGCTGCGCAGCCTGGGCGTCGCGGGCGACACCGACCCCTCGGCGCGCCTGGTCGAGGACGTGGACGACCTGCGCGACGAGGTCGTGGAGGACCTCTACGTGCGGGGCTTCGCCGACGACCCCGACCCGGCGTTCACCGTCGCGGAGGCCCGCGAGATCGGCGCCGCGGTGGTGGGGGACCCGCAGGCGCTCGTCGTGCCCGAGCACCCGGCCGACGAGGCGCCCGCGCTGCGGCGCACCCGCTTCGCCCGCGCCGTGCGCGCCGAGCTGGAGCGGCGCAAGCGCCGCGCCGGGCTGCTGGGGTACGACGACCTGCTCAGCCAGCTCGCCACCGCCCTCGAGGCCGACGACGCCGCGGCCCGGGCGCGCATGCGCCTGCGCTGGAAGGTCGTGCTCGTCGACGAGTTCCAGGACACCGACCCCGTGCAGTGGCAGGTCTTCGACCGGGCGTTCGCCGGTCACGCCACGATGGTGCTCATCGGCGACCCCAAGCAGGCCATCTACGGCTTCCGGGGCGGCGACGTGGTGACCTACCTCGACGCGGCGGCGACCGCGACGACCCACCAGACCCTGGCGACGAACTGGCGCTCCGACGCCGGCCTCGTCGCGGCCGTGCAGCGGCTGCTCGAGGGCGCGGCGCTCGGGGACGAGCGCATCACGGTGCGCCCGGTGCGGGCCCACCACCAGGCGCGCCGCCTCCAGGGCGCCCCGCACGGCGACCCGTTCCGGCTGCGCGTGGTCCGGCGTACGACGGTCGACCCCGGCGCACGGCCGCGGGGGGCGCTGCGGGTGGGCACCGTGCGGCCCCACCTCGAGGCCGACTGCGCCCACGACGTCGCCGCCCTGCTGGCCTCCGGCGCCGAGTGGGACGGTCGTCCCGTCCGGGCCGGCGACGTCGCGATCCTCGCCCACACGCGCTGGCAGCTGGAGTCGCTGCAGGAGGCGCTCACCGCGGTGGGCGTCCGCTCGGTGTTCGCCGGCGGCGGGAGCGTCTTCGCCTCGCCCGCCGCCGAGGAGTGGGCCACGCTGCTCGAGGCCATGGAGGCGCCCCACCGCTCCGCGCTGGTGCGGGCCGCGGCCCTGACCTGCTTCGTGGGCGAGACACCGACGACGCTCGACACCGACGGCGACCGCGCCACCGAGCGGGTCGCGGACCTGCTGCGCGGCTGGTCCGCCCTGCTCGGCCGCCGCGGGGTGGCGGCGGTCTTCGAGGCCGCGGTGCGGCACGGGCTGTTCGCCCGCGTGCTGGGCCGCGACGACGGGGAGCGCCACCTGACCGACCTGCGGCACCTGGCGGAGACCCTGCACCTGGCCTCCCGCGGCGAGGCGCGCGGCGGGCGCGAGGGCGCGCGCGGGGAGAGCCTGGGGCTCGCCGGCCTCGTGGCCTGGCTGCGCCGCGAGATGCGCGACGACGCGGGCGAGGGCATCAGCGAGCGCACGCGCCGGCTCGACAGCGACGCCGCCGCCGTGCAGCTCGTGACGGTGCACGGCAGCAAGGGACTGCAGTACCCGGTGGTCTACCTGCCCTACCTCGCCGACCGCTGGGTGCGCGAGCCGACGGTGCCGCGCTTCCACCTGCCGGCCGACGGTGACGGGGTACGCCGCCGCGCCGTCGACGTGGGCGGGCGCAGTGGACCGCACTGGGCGCGCAGCCTGTCCGAGCACGCGCAGGAGGAGGCCGGGGAGTCGCTGCGCCTGCTCTACGTGGCCCTCACCCGCGCCCAGTCGCAGGTCGTCGCGTGGTGGGCACCCACGACGAACGCCCCCGGCGCGCCGCTGCACCGCGTGCTCTTCGGCCGCACGGCGGGCTCGAGCGCCGTCGCCGATCCCGCCGCGCTGCCCGGCGACGACGAGGCCCTGTCGCGGCTGGGCGCGCTGCAGGCCGCGGGCGGGCCGGTCGTCGAGGAGTCCGTGGCCGCGCCGCCCCGCGTCGTGCTGCCCGCGGTGGCCGAGCCGCCGCTGGCCGTGCGTTCCTTCGACCGGGAGGTCGACGTGGAGTGGCGGCGCACGTCGTACTCGTCGCTGTCCGCCGCGGGCGCCGGCCACGGGGGGCACGGCGGGGCGGCCGCCGGGGCGGGACCCGACGCGGCCACCGCGACGAGCGAACCCGAGCTGACCCCCCGCGAGGACGAGCCGGACCTGCCCGTGCGCCCGGGGGATGCCGGTGGAGGGGGCGCGGGTGGACGGGACGCCGTTGTGCCGGGGGAGGACCCGGTCTCGCCGATGGCGACGCTGCCGGTCGGCGCCACGTTCGGCTCGCTGGTGCACGGCGTGCTCGAGCACGCGGACCTCACCGTCCCCGACCTGGGCGCCGAGCTGGCGGGCCACGTCGCCGAGCAGCGCACGTGGTGGCCGGTCGCCGGTCTCGACGAGGAGGTGCTCGTCGGCGCGCTCGAGGCCGTGGCGACCACGTCGCTGGGCCCGTTGGCCGCCGGGCGGACGCTGCGCGAGGTGCCGCCCGCCGACACGCTGCGCGAGCTCGACTTCGAGCTGCCCCTCGCGGGCGGCGACCTCGCGCGGGGCCGCACGCCCGGCCGCACGCCCGGCCCGCGCCTGGGTGACCTGGCGCCGCTGCTGCGCGCCCACCTGCCGCAGGCCGACCCGGTGCGGGCCTACGCGGAGGTGCTCGACGGCGACCCACAGCTGGCCGACCAGGCGCTGCGGGGCTACCTCGGCGGCTCCGTCGACGTGCTCCTGCGGGTGCGCGGCGCGGCCGCGGGCGGCGAGGACGCCTACCTGGTGGTGGACTACAAGACGAACTGGCTCGGCCCGGTGCCCGAGGCGGACGAACCGCCGGCGCTGCGTGCCTCGGCGTACGCCCCCGCGGCCCTCGACGCGGCCATGGGCGGCTCGGACTACCCGCTGCAGGCGCTGCTGTACGCCGTCGTCGCCCACCGCTTCCTGCGCTGGCGGCTGCGCGGCTACGACCCGGCGGTGCACCTGGGCGGCGTGCTCTACCTCTACCTGCGCGGCATGTGCGGCCCGGCGACGCCGGTCGTCGACGGCGCGCCCTGCGGCGTCTTCTCCTGGCGCCCGCCGGTGGCGCTGGTCGAGGCCGTGAGCGACCTGCTGGACGGGGGCGCGTCGTGAGCGAGCTGTTCGAGCCCGAGGGCCCCGACGACCACCGCCTCGCCCGCACCGCCGGGCCCGGCCTCCTGCGCGACCTCAACGCGGCCGGCGTGCTGAGCGCCGCGGACGTGCAGGTGGCCCGGCGCGTCGGTGACCTCGCCGCCGGCGCGTCCGGCCGCACGGCCGAGGACGAGCACGCCCTCCTCGCCCTGGCCCTGTGCGTGCGCGCCCTGCGCGGTGGTTCCGTGTGCCTCGACCTCGTCGGGGTCCGGGACGTGGTGGAGGCGGCGGACGCGGCGACGCCCCAGGGTCCGCGCCTGGCGCTGCCGGACCACGAGGCGTGGTGCGCGGCCGTCGACGCGAGCGCGCTGGTGGCCCAGGGCGTGCTGCACCGCTCGGGGCCGCTGGTGCACCTGGACCGCTACCGGCGCGAGGAGGAGCAGGTCGCCGCCGACCTCCTGGCCCGCGAGCAGGCCGCGCCCCCGCCGGTCGACGCCGCGGTCCTGGACGCCGGGCTCGAGCGCGTCTTCCCCGCCGCCACCCACGCCGAGCAGCGGGAGGCCGCGCGGCACGCGGTGACCCGTCGTACGACGGTGCTCACCGGCGGCCCCGGCACCGGCAAGACCACCGCGGTCGCCGGCCTGCTCGTGCTGCTGGCGGGCCAGGCGCCCGCCGGCGCGCCGCTGCGCGTGGCGCTCGCGGCGCCCACCGGCAAGGCGGCGGCCCGGCTCGGCGAGGCCATCGCGGCCTCGGCGGAGGCGTTCGCGCCGCCGGAGCGGGCCGCGCTCGACGAGGTGGTGCGGGGCGTCCAGGCCACGACGCTCCACCGGCTCCTGGGGTGGCGGCCCGGGTCCTCCACCCGCTTCCGCCACGACCGCGGCAACCGCCTGCCCCACGACGTGGTGGTCGTCGACGAGGCGTCGATGCTGTCGCTGACGATGACGGCGCGGCTGCTCGAGGCCGTGCGGCCGCAGGCGCGGCTCGTGCTCGTCGGCGACGCCGACCAGCTCGCGTCCGTCGAGGCCGGCGCGGTGCTGGCCGACCTCGTCGCCGGGTTCGCCGGGTCCGACGAGCTCGACGGGGACGGCGGCGCCGGACCGGTGGTGCGGCTGCGCACCTCCCACCGGTTCGGTGCGCGCATCGGCCGGCTCGCCGCGGCGCTGCGGCTCGGTGACGGCGCGGCCGCACCAGTTGTCCCGGCCGCCCCGGTCGCCCCGGCCGCCCCGGCCGACGACGTCGTGGCGGTCACCCGGGCGCTCGCCGCGGAGGGGCGGGGCGCGGACGGCACCGCCGTCGAGCTGTGGGAGACGCCCGCCGACGACCCCCGGCCGGAGGCGACGCTCGACGAGCGGCTGCGCCCGCTGCTCCACCCGCTCGCCCGGGACATCCGCGCCGCCGCCCTGGCGGGCGACTCCGCCGGGGCGCTGCGACTGCTGGGCCGCCACCGGGTGCTGTGCGCCCACCGCTCGGGCCCGCACGGGGTCGCCGCCCACAACCGCCGTGTCGAGGCGTGGCTGGCGGAGGACGACCCGGGCGTGGTGCCGGGCGGGACGTACGCCGGACGGCCCCTCATCGTGGTGCGCAACGACCGGCAGCTCGGCCTCTACAACGGCGACACCGGGGTCGTGGTGCGCGCCGCCGACGGGTCGCTGCGGGCGGTCTTCGCCACCACCGAGGGCGTGCGCGACCTCGCGGTCAGCCGTGTCGGCGAGGTCGAGACGATGCACGCCATGACGATCCACAAGGCCCAGGGCTCCCAGGCCGACGAGGTCACGGTGCTGCTGCCCGACGCGGCGTCGCGCCTGCTGACGCGCGAGCTGCTCTACACGGCCGTCACCCGCGCCGAGCGGGTGGTGCGGCTCGTCGGGGCGGAGGCCTCCCTGGCCGCGGCGGCCACCCGGCACGTGCAGCGCGCCAGCGGCCTGCGCGACCGGCTGCGGTCCGCCCGTCCCGACGCGGCCCGTCCCGACGCGGCCCGTCCCGACGCGGCCCGCCCCTGACGCCTCCGCCCCGCCGCCGGCTGTGCCTCAGCCGGTGGGGCGCTGCGTGTAGGTGACGCCCGGCTCGGGCGTGCCGAGCAGGGTGGAGACGGTGACGGGCACGAGGCCGCGCTCGCGCAGGCCCGCGACGATGCCGGGCAGCGCCGCGAGCGTCGCCGGCCGCTGCTCGTGGAGCAGCACGACGTCGCCGGGGCGGCTGCGATCGAGGACCCGGCGCGTGAGCTCGGCCGCGTCGGCCGCCGCGCCCAGCTCGACCGGTGCCGCGTCGTCGGGGTCGACCGACCACAGCACCTGCGCGAGGCCGGCCGCTCCGGCTCGGGCCAGCACGCCGGGGTCGGTCGCGCCGTACGGCGGGCGGAAGAGCACCGGTGCGGTGCCCGTCGCGTCCTCGATCGCGGTCGCCGTGCGGTCGATCTCGCGCTCGACGTGGCGGCCGCCGAGCCGCGTCAGGTTCTTGTGGTCCCAGGTGTGGACCCCGATCTCGTGGCCGGCGGCCGCGATCGCCGCGGTGGCGTCGGGGTAGGTCGCGACCTGCTGGCCCACCACGAAGAACGTGGCGGGGGCGTCGACCGCCTCGAGCGCGGCGAGCAGGTCGGCCGATCCGGGTCCCGGGCCGTCGTCGAACGTCAGGGCCACGCACCGCTCGACGGCACAGTCCACGGCGGGCTCGGCCGGCTCCCCGGTCCCGGTGGGCTCGGTGGGCTCGGTGGTCCCGGTGGCCTCGGCGGACGCCGTACCGCCGCTCGCCTCGCCGCCCGGCGCCGGCACGGCGCCGTCGGGCGCGGGCGGGAGCGTCGGCTCGACGAGGGCGTCGCGGGCGCGCTCGCCGAGCGGGGACAGCAGCTCGTCGGTCGCCTCGACGGGCAGCACGACGGTGATGCGCCCCGTGCGGCCCCCGGCCAGCTGGTGCCCGTCGAACCCGACGAAGAGCTCGCCGTTCTCCGTGAACGCCAGCACGGGCACGCCGGCGGCGAGCACGGTGGTCAGCGAGACGGGGTCGACGGCGTCCTGGCCGGCGAGGGCCTCCGTGACCGCGTCGGCGAAGCGCGCCGGGTCCGCCAGCAGCGCCGAGTTGGGCACGACGGCGGCGTCGCGCGCGTCGTACCAGGTCGTGGCCCAGGTGTCGGTGGTCGTGCCGTCGGCGTGCACGGAGGTGTCGAGCAGCACCCCGGCGACGTCGGGCGCCGAGCCCACGAGGCTCCAGGTGCCGTTGAGCTCGCTGGTCGACGGCGTGCCGGCGGCGGGGGCCGGGTGGGCGGTGCGGTACGCCGCCACGCCGGCCCGCACGCGCTCGGCGAGGACCGTGTCGACGGGGGCGAGCCCCAGGTCGGGCCAGGCGACGGCCACCTGTGCGGCCTCGTCGACGACGAGGCGGGTGCCGGCGTCGGGGGCGTCCTCGAGGACGGCGGGGTCCACGACCGCGGGGTACGTGTCGACCGTCACGACGGGGTCCTCCACCGGCGGCTGCGACGGCGCCAGCTCGTGCGGCTCGTCGGGCTCGGCGGCGGTGTCGTCGGAGCAACCGGCCAGCATCAGGCCGGTCGCGAGGAGCGCGGCGAGGGCGCGGCGGCGCATGGGTCTCCGCTCTGCGGTCGGGTGGTGAGCGCGGCCATCATGCCAGCCACCGGGGGCGGGCCCGCGGACACGGGGAGGGCCGGTCACCGGACACGGGGGTGGGCGGGGGTGGCAGCCACTATCGTGGCGTCCGCCCGACCCCGACCGACAGGCCCGAGTGATGCCCTTCCTCCTGCGTGTGGAGCTGCCCGACGTGCCGGGCTCGCTCGGCCGTGTCGCGAGCGCGATCGGCGAGGCGGGGGGCGACATCGAGGCCATCGAGATCGTCGAGCACCGCGGCGACGGCACCGCGGTCGACGACGTGCTCCTCGAGACCGCGCCCGGCGCGATGCCCGACTCGATCGTGTCGGCCTGCAACGCCCTCGACGGCGTGCGGGTGGTGTGGATCAGCCGGTACGCGGCGGGCGGCAACCTCTTCCTCGACCTCGAGGCGGTGGAGGACCTGACGGCCCACCCCCACGAGGCCCTCGACCGCCTGGTCGACCTGCTGCCCATCACGTTCCGCGCCGACTGGGCGGTGCGCTCGCGCCGGGCCCGGGACGGCAGCGCCGACCTCGTGCACGCCACGGGGGCGGCCCCCGGCACCGTGACCTGGTTCCCGCTGCACGACCGGCCGGCCCGCCTCGAGGCGCCGGGCGACGAGATCAACGTGCTGTGCGGCGTCCCGCTCGGCGAGCGCGAGCAGATCGTCGTGGGGCGCCGCGGCGGCCCCGACTTCCTCGACTCCGAGCTCGCGCGCATGGGCCACCTCGTCGCGCTCGCGGGCACGATCGCGCGCCAGGGCTGAGACGCGGACCCTCCGGTGACGGCGGTCACGGCGACCGGGTGGAGAATGCGGTCATGCGCATCGTGGTGCTGACGGGGGCGGGCATCTCCGCGGAGTCGGGTGTCCCGACCTTCCGGGACTCCGACGGTCTGTGGGAGGGGCACCGCGTCGAGGACGTCGCCACCCCGGAGGCCTACGAGATGCAGCCCGGGGTGGTCCAGGCCTTCTACGACGCCCGGCGCCAGGCGCTGGCCACGGTCGAGCCGAACCCGGCGCACCGCGCCCTCGCGCGGCTGGAGGAGCACCTGGGTGACGACTTCCTCCTCGTCACCCAGAACATCGACGACCTCCACGAGCGCGCCGGGAGCACCCGTCTCATCCACATGCACGGCGAGCTGAAGTCCGCGCTGTGCAGCAGCTGCGCCCAGCGCTCGGAGTGGCTGGCGGACCTCGCCGACCTGCCGCCGTGCCCCCGGTGCGGCCAGTGCGACCTGCGCCCCGACGTGGTGTGGTTCGGCGAGATCCCCTACCGGATGCGGGAGATCGAGGACGCGCTGGCCGAGGCCGACCTGTTCGTCTCCATCGGCACGTCCGGCGCGGTCTACCCCGCGGCCGGGTTCGTGCAGGTCGCCCGTGCGTACGGCGCGCACACCCTCGAGCTCAACCTCGTGCCCAGCGAGGGCCGCTCGATGTTCCACGAGGCCCGCCACGGCCGCGCCGGCGAGGTCGTGCCGGTCTGGGTCGAGGAGCAGCTCCGGCGATGAGCGCGCGACCCGGGCGCGCCCGCGGGCGGTGGGTCCGCCGTACCGGTGTGGGGACGGCGCTCGTCGTCCTGGTCGCGACGGCCGCGTGCAGCAGCGACGGCGCGGGTGACGGGGGCGGGCGAGGGGACGCGAGCGGTACGCCGGTCCCCGGCGCCGGCGTGCCGACCGACCGGGCGGCGGCCGAGCGCTTCGCCCGGCTGCCCGCCGACTCGGTCGGCGCGGCGGTGCTGGCCGACATGGTCGACGTCTCCACGATGCAGGCCCGCGTGCGCACCACCCACCGCGGCCTCGACGTCGTCGCCCGGGTCGCGGTCGACGCGGACGCGAACTGCGCCGGCTCCCTGAGCATCGGCGACGGCACCGTCGAGCTGCTGCGCACCGGCGGGGACGTGCACGCCTCCTTCGACCAGGCCCTCCTCGAGACCCTCGGCCACTCCCCGGCCGACGCCGCCGCCATCGTCGAGCGCGCCGGCGACCGGTGGGTGCTGCTCGACGTCGCCTCGGGCCTCACCGACGTCGGCCTCGCCTGCCAGGCGGCCGTCGACGCGCTCGGCGGCGCCCTCTTCTCGCCCGACGGCGACGCCGACCTCAGCGTCGACGGACTGGGGGAGCTCGACGGCGAGCCGGTGCTGGTGGTCTCGCGGACGGACCCGGTGCACGGGCCCACCACCGCCCGGGTGCGTGCCACCACCCCGCACCGCTACGTGCAGGTCGAGACCCTGCGCGACGGTCGGCCGCTGGTGGTCGACCAGGTCGAGTACGACGCGGAGGTCGAGGTGCCCGTGCCGGAGGAGCGCGGCGTCGTGGACTCCGTGGACGTCGGCCTGAGCTGAGCCCGTGGACGGGTACGGCGGCCCTCAGGAACGGCGGGTAGCGTTCGCCGTCGGCGCGTCGAGGTGACGTGGCCCACGTCGAGCGGTCGATCGGAGCAAACCGTGGCTGAGCCCCCGGAGGAAACCGTCGAGGTCGAAGAGACGTTCACTGAAACACGTCGAGTGAAGGTGTCTCGGCCCTCCGACGACGGCGTCACCCTCGTGCGCGGCGGGGTCAGCCCGACCCGGCGACGGGTCCCCGACCGCAAGGTGCTCCTCGGCGGCGCCGCGGCCCTGGTGGTCGTGGCCGGCGCCGCGGTGGCCCTCACCCAGGTCGGCGGCGACGACGACGGCGATGGCGGCGGCGAGGACAACGGCGTGGCCGAGAAGTCGATCGGCGAGATCGGCGCCGAGGTGGACGCCGCGATGAACGGCCTCACCTCGGTGCGCATCGTCATCGCCCCCACCGGCGGGGAGGACGCGTTCTCCCTCGACCTGCGGGTCGACGACGCCGGCGAGTGCGAGGGCACCTACGAGGCCCAGGGCGTCGAGGCCACCGTGCTGAGCGTCGACGACCGGTTCTTCTACCGGCCCAGCGCGAACTACTGGGAGACCTCGGGCCTGGACGCCGCCACCGCGGCGACGCTGCAGGAGCTGGTCGGGGACCGCTGGATCGACGGCTCCGAGACCGCCGGCGTCTCCAGCCTGGGCACGCTCTGCTCCGGCGGCGTCGAGGCGCTCACCAGCGACGCGTACGACGCGACGGCCTTCGAGCAGGACGGCTGGACCGTCGGCGAGGAGGACGAGGTCGACGGCCGGCCGGCCGTGCGCCTCGAGCGGGAGGACGACGACGCCGGGTCGGCCGTGACGCTGTGGGTCGCGACGACCGGGGAGCCCTACGTGCTGCGCGCCGACGTCGCCGAGGGCGAGACGAGCGCGTCGTACACGCTCTCGGAGCAGGACGAGCCGCTCGGCCTGGAGGTGCCCGCACCCGAGGAGATCGTGCCGCCCGAGGAGCTCGTCGCGGCCGTCGGCGACGGGGCCACCGCACCCCCGGGCTGAGCCCGGTCCCGCCCCGGTCCGACCCCCGGTCGGACCCCGGGCTCGCGGCGGGCTGCTGGGGGCTACAGCGGCGGGAAGAGCGGCGGCAGCGCGAACAGCATGCCGACCGACCAGGTGACGTGCGTGATGGCGCCCGCGAGGATGCCGTGCGTCGCCTGCCGCTGCAGCGCCGTCACGACGCCGAGCAGCAGGGCCGCGAAGGCCAGCATGACGTTGCCGGTCGCGGCGGTGGCGACGGCGTAGACGACCGTGGTCACCACGACCGGGTGCCGCTCGACCACGTCGAAGAGCACGCCCCGGAAGAACATCTCCTCGGCGACGCCGGCGGCCATGGTGATGAGCAGGATGCCGATGGTCACCTCGCCGCCGGTGAACGACATGACGCGGCGGATGGCCTCGTCGAGCGGCCCGATCTCGCGCACGACGAGCGCGCCGAGCACGAAGACGCCGACGAGCACGAGGCCGAGCAGGAAGGGTCCGACGACGGGTGGCCGGCCCGGCGGCGGGCCCACCCGGCCGAGCCGCACCGGCCCGGCGAGCAGCGCGCCGCCCGCCCACACGGCGGCGAGCAGCACGGTGACCACGTAGAACGCGGTCGAGCCGGGCTCGGTGCGCAGCATCATGGCGAGCACGACGGCCCCGGCCACGACGGTCGCGATGGCGGTCGTGCGCATGCGGTCGGCGGTCACGGCGCCGGGGTCACCTCTCGGTCGGGGTGGTGGCCTGCTCCGCGGCGCGCTCGGCGATCGCGCGGCGGACGGCCTCGGCGTACGACAGGGGCTCCCCGGGCACGAGCTCGCGGATGGAGTCGTCGGTGACGACGACCTCCACCCCCATCGAGTCCACGAGGTTGCGGCCGGTCGTCGTGTCGACGTCGGTGACGAGCGACAGCCAGCGCGAGGAGAGCCGGGGGCTCAGCACGGGGACGGGGAGGATCGGCGGCGCGTGGCCCTTGATGACCTTCGCCGCCTCGCGCAGCATCCCCAGGTAGTCGAGGCGGTCGGGCCCGCCGATCTCGAAGACGCGGTCGAGGGCTTCCTCGCGGTCCGCGACCCCGACGAGGTAGCGGGTGACGTCGTCGACGGCGATCGGCTGCGTCAGGGTCTTGACCCACCTGGGGGCGACCATGGCGGGCAGCTTGTCGACGAGCTGGCGGGTGATCTCCCACGAGATGCCGCCGTGGCCGACGACGATCGCGGCGCGCAGCACGGTGACGGGCACGCCGCTCTGGCCCAGCAGGTGCTCGACCTCGCGGCGGGAGCGCAGGTGCGGCGAGAGGTCCTCACCGTCGGCGCCGAGGCCGCCCAGGTAGATGATCTGCCGCACCCCGTGGGCCGCGGCGGCCTGGCCGAACGCGCGCGCGGCGGCTGCGTCCTTGGCCTCGAAGTCGTCGGCGTCGAGCGAGTGGACGAGGTAGTAGGCGACGTCCACCCCGGCCAGCGGCTCGGCCAGCGTGCCCGGGTCGTCCACGTCGCCGTGGACCGGGGTGCCCTGCCCGGCGTAGTCCTCGGGGTGGCGGGTCATCGCACGCACCTCGTGGCCGTCGGCGACGAGGGCGGGCACCAGGCGCCGGCCGACGAATCCGGCGGCTCCGGTCACCAGCACGCGCAGGCGCGGCGCGGGCGAGGTCTCGCTCTGCTCGGGCACGCCCCCCAGCATGCCGGGTGGGTGGTCAGTGGGCGGTGCGCGCGTGCCAGGCCGCCGAGAGCCGGGCGTAGTGCCCGTCACCGGCCGCGAGCTGCGCCGGGGTGCCCTCCTCGACGACCCGCCCGTCGGCCATGACGAGCACCCGGTCGCTGGCCTCCGCCTGCGTGAGGCGGTGGGCGATGGTCAGCGTCGTACGCCGGTCGGTCACCGTCGTCGCGGCCCGCTCCAGCTCGCGCACACCGGTCGAGCCGGCGTCGGCGGTGGCCTCGTCGAGCACGACGACGAGCGGGTCGGCGAGCTCGACGCGGGCCAGCGCGAGCAGCTGGGCCTGGGCCGGTGTCAGCGGCGTGCCGCCGGCGCCGACCACGACGTCGAGCGCAGCGGTCCCGTCGGCCGTGCTTCCGCCGCCCGCGTCGCCGCCCGCCAGTGCGCGCACCCACCCGGCGGCGCCGAGCCGCTCGAGCACGGCCCACAGCCGGGCGTCGTCGGCGTCGGGGGCGGCGAGCGTGAGGTTGTCGCGCAGCGTGCCGGCGAAGACGTGCACCTCCTGGGTGACGAGCGCGACCGGCAGGCGGCCGCCACCGCGGGCCGCGAGCAGGTCGGCGAGGGGGGTGCCGCCCACGAGCACGGACCCCCGGGTCGGGGCGATGCGGCCGGCGGCGACCTGGCCCAGCGTGGACTTCCCGGCCCCGCTGGTGCCGACGACGGCGACCCGCTCGCCGGGCGCGAGCACCAGGTCGACGTCGGCGAGCACCGGGCGGCCGGGCACGTAGGCGTGGCCGACGCCGCGGAGCTCGAGCGTCGCCGTACCGGGGGTGCCGGACGGGGTGCCGGACGGGGTGCCGGACGGCGTGCCGACCGAGGGGCCGGGCGCGGGTACGGCGGGAGGCGTGGGGGCCGCGGGCAGGCCGGCGACGCCCGCCACGCGGGTCAGCGAGGCGCCGGCGGACTGCACCTCGCCGAAGACGAAGAGGATGACGCCGATCGGGTTGAAGAGGCGGTGGAAGAACAGGGCGGCCGTGGTGACGGCGCCGATGCTCACGGGGGCGCCGAGGTCGCCGCGCACGAGGAAGAAGCCGGTGCCGAGCACGATGAGGAGCCCGATGAGCTCCGAGCGGTTGGTGCGCTGGCCGAAGCGGGTGAGCAGCTCCCACACGCGCAGGGTGAGGCTCGCGGAGCGCCACGACGCGTCCTCGACGCGGCGACGGTGGGCCTCGCCGAGGCCGTGGGCGCGCAGCGTCGCGCTGCCGTGCACGGCGGTGACGAGCGCCTGGGCCCGCTCGCCGTTCGCGAGGCGCTCGGCGCGGTAGAAGGGGCCGGAGCGGGGGAGGTACCAGCGCAGGCCGAGCGCGTAGAACGGCAGGGCGGCCAGCCCGGCGAGGCCGAGGCGCCAGTCGAGCGCGAAGAACCCGACGGCCGTGAACGCGATCGCCACGACCGAGCGCACGAGCATCGGCAGGATCGTCGTCACCGCCTCGGCCAGCACGCGCACGTCGTCGCCGACGCGGGAGAGCAGGTCGCCCTCGCCGGCGCCCTCGACGACCGCGTGGTCGAGCGCGAGGGCCCGGTCGAGAACGTCCTCGCGCAGCGACGCCAGGGCCGGCTCGCCGGCGCGGGCGAGGAAGGTCACCGACGCGGTCGTGGCGACCAGCTCGACGAGGGCCGCTACCGCGATCGCCGCCGCGCCCCACCCGACGACGGCCCGTGCGCCGTCCCCGGGGTCGGCGACGGCGTCGACGACCTGGCCGAACACCACCGGCGCGACGAGGCCCGCGAGACCCGAGAGCGCGAACATCACGGCGGCGACCACGAGGGGGCGGCGGTGCCCGTCCAGCGCCCGCCACGCCAGCGCCGCCGCCTCGCGCGGCGCAGCGACGGGCAGCAGCGCGCGGTCCGAGATCGGAGCCGGGGCCGGGGTAGGAGAAGGAGCGGTCATCGCAGCACCGCGTCGCGGTAGGTGGCGTCGGTGGCGAGCAGGTCGGCGTGGGTGCCGGCGGCGGCGACCCGGCCCTCGCGCAGGTGGAGCACGCGGTCGGCGAGGTCGAGCAGCGCCGGGCTCGAGGTGACGACGAGCGTCGAGCGGGCGGGGTCGGCGGGGTGCGCCGTACCGCTGCGGGAGCGGGGGTGGCGCAGGCCCGCGAGGCCCGCGGCGACCCGCTGCTCGGTGACGGCGTCGACCGCGGTGGTCGGCTCGTCGAGCACGAGCACCGGGGGGTCCGCGGCCAGCGCGCGGGCGAGCGCGACGCGCTGCTGCTGCCCGCCCGAGAGGCTCGAGCCGTGGGCGGCGACGGGGGTCGCGAGGCCGTCGGGGCCGAGCGCCGCGACCTCGTCGGCCGCGGAGGCGGCGAGCACGGCGTCGCGGCGCGCGCCGTCGAGTGCGCCGGCCGGGTCGACGTTGTCGGCCAGCGTGCCCTCGAAGAGGTCGACGCGGTGGCCCGCGACGAGCAGGTGGCGGTGGCGCTCGGCGAGGTCGAGGGCGTGGAGCGGTACGCCGCCCAGCGTGGCCGCGCCGCGCACCGGCACGGTCTCGGCGCGCAGCACCTCGAGCAGGGACCGCGACGCCGCCGGGTCGTCGACCACGAGCGCGACGAGCTCGCCGGGCGCGACCTCGAGGGTGAGCCCGGTCAGCGGGCCGGCGTGGACGTCGTCGAGACGTACGGCGGTCCCCGCGCCCGCGGGCCGCTCGCCGTGCAGCTCGAGCTCGGGGGTGGCGAGGAAGGTGACGAGCCGGTCCGCCGAGGCGCGGGAGGCGGCCAGCGCCGCGATCGTCGCGGCACACATCTGCAGCGGCTCCGCCAGGAACTGCGCGAGGCCGACGACGGCGACGAGCTCGCCGACGCTGAGGTGGCCGTCGACGGCGCGCAGCCCGGCGAGCAGGGCCACGACGGCGAGGAAGAGCATCGCGGCGCCCGCGGTGGCGCCGTACAGCAGGCCCTCGGAGCGGGCGGTGGCCACACCGGCGCGGGCGGCCTCGCCGCTGGCGGCGCGGTAGCGGGCCAGCGCGACCGCCTCGCCGCCGATGCCCTTGAGGGGCCGCAGGCCGGTGACGACGTCGGTGGCCAGGCCGGACGCGCGGGCGATGCGCTCCTGCGCGACGGCGGTACGGCGGGTCAGCCGCGGCGCCAGCGACTGGGACAGCAGCAGCACGAGCGGGGTGCCGACGAGCACGACGAGCCCCAGCAGCGGGTCGATGGCGAGCAGCAGGACGACCGCCACGAGGAGGCCGCACAGCGCGGCGCAGCTCTGCGCGACCTGGCGGACCACGGCGGTGGCGACGTCGGCGTCGGCCGTGGCCAACGAGAGGACCTCGCCGGGCAGGGCGCCGGTGCGGGCCCCGGCGGGCGCGAGCACGTGGTCGGCCACCTCGGTGCGGATGCGGTGGGTCTCCGTCTGCATCGCCCGCCACGCGACCTGGGAGCCGAAGCGGTAGGAGAAGCTCAGCACCGCGAACAGCACGCACAGCCCGACCGCCGCGATCGCCAGGTTCCTCAGGTCGCCGGTGGCGACGGCGCGGTCGATCGTGAGGCCGATCGCGACGGGCACGAGTGCCTCGCAGACCTGCCAGGTGGAGATGAGGGCGAACGCGGCGCCGAGCCGGCCGCGGTGGCGGCGCAGCGTGCGTCGCAGGAGGGCGGCGCCGGTGGCGGGCCGGGCGTCGACCACCGGGGGCGGCGGGCTCTCCGGGTCGGGGAGCAGGCGGAGGCGGCGCACGTGAGGGAACCCTAACCGACGCCGGCGGGCGGGTTCGCCGGTGCTCGCCCGGGGTACGGAACCGCCGGGCCGCGGCGCGCGTCCCAACCGCGAGGGCCGGGCGGACCGGCCGCAGGAGGAGGAGGCGGGATGACCCACGCGCGAGCCCGCGGGCGTACGGCGGTGCTCGCCGCCCTGCTGGTCGCCGCGGCCGGCCCGGTGCTCGCCGGGTGCGACGGCGGCCGGTTGCTGGGCGGCGGGTCGGGGCTGCCCGGTACGACGGGGCCGTCCGCCGGCGAGCCGGGTGGCCCGGGTGAGCCGGGGGAGGGCCGGGAGGGCCGGGTCGAGGGCCGGGTCGAGGCGCGGCTGGTCGTCGACGAGCCCGTCGACGACGTGGCTCCGGGGCACCACCCCCTCGAGCTGCGCGCGGGGGAGGAGCCGCGGCCGGAGGTCGCCGAGGTCGATGCCGACCTGCCGGACCTCGCGCCCGGAGTGCGGCGTTTCCAGTTCGTGGACGACGCGTGCGGGCGGGTCGGCGAACCGGTCCTGTGGGAGCGCGACGGCACCGTCGGTGTCGCCACTCCGCGCGGCAGCGAGCACCAGGCGCTCGACGACCCCGACGGCGTCCACTGCGCGGAGCCGGACTGGGAGGTCTACGTCCTCGACGTCGCGCCCGAGGTCGCCCGCGACGAGCTCCCGGACGTGGTCGTCGAGCGCGTCGAGAGCCGGCAGGTGCCGGTCGACCTCGCGCGGGTCGAGGCGGCGACGGGGCTGGAGGTCGGGACGGGCCGCGAGGTCGAGGGGGCCGTCGAGGTGCCCGTGACCGTGGAGTCGGAGTGGAGCCCGGTGACGGTGGCGGCGCCAGCCCCGGCGTACCGGCGGTTCGCGTGGCTCCTCGCCGCCTGCGAGACGGGTGGCCCGCTGCAGCCCGCACCCGACGTCGTGGCGGAGTTCGAGGCCGACGCCACGCACCTGCGGCCCGAGTGGCCGGACGTGGGGGCGACGTGCGACCCCGACGAGCCGTACCTCCTCGTCGTCGACGTGCGCGCCGACGACCTGCCCACGACCGTCGAGCTCGGCCCGGCTACCGCCCGTTCCGGCTGAAGTGCTGGGGGTCGGACAGCGTCCGCCACGCGCCGCCCCACTCCCAGCCGACCGCGGCGAAGGCGCGGACGACCGCGTCGTCGGGCAGCACCATGCCGGGGCGGACGGCGGTGCGGTCGGTGTACGACGTCGCCAGCTCCGGGATCACCACCCGGGCCGCGCCCGCGCCCTTGTCGTAGGGGTTCTGGAACGGGTTGACGTCCACCGCCGTGCCGTAGGCGTGCTGGGAGAACGCGGACTCGCCGGTCGTCGCGCGGCAGACGAACGACTCCGTCGTGTTCCCGTCGCCCGTCGGTGGCGCGTCGAGCGCTGCCATCGGGGTGACCCGCATCGCCTCGATCGGGAAGCGCGCCGCGTAGAGCGTGCGGAACACCTTCACCAGGTCGTCCGCGACGTCCGCGGCGACGAGCAGCTCGCCGGTGTGCCGGGCGTCGTCGAAGCCCCAGAAGGTGAGACGCACCCACGCCAGCTCCCGCGCCGCCACCGGGCAGCCCGGCCGCCACGTCGACCGCGCCAGGACGTCGGCGGGTGCCGGTGAGGTGACCTCCGCCGCGTAGCCGTCCCCCGGCAGCGGCGCCAGCTCGTCCGGCAGCGTGAAGCGCCGCGGGTCCAGCTCCGGCGGGGTGGGCTGCGGCGCGACCGACCCGTCCGAGCGCACGGGCAGCACGCGCGTGCCGAGCCACGCGGGTGGTTGCGTACCGGGTGCGGGTGCGGGTGCGGGTGCGGGTGCGGGGGCGGCGGTCGTGGTCGCCGGCTGGGTGGTTGCGGGCGCGGCCGCCGTCGGGGCCGCGGCGCGCGGCGTTTCCGCGGGCTCCGGGTCGTCGGGCGCGCCCGCACACGCCGCGAGCAGCAGCGCCGTCGTCACGACGGTGACCGTCGCAGAACGGAGACGTCGACCCACCCGACGACCGTACGACGTGCCCACCCGCCGCGGCGGCACGTGCGTGGGTACGGCGGCGGTCGAGGTGGCCGGGCGGGTACGGCGGTGGTCGACGTGGCGGCGTCCTGGTGGTCGAGGCGGCGGGCGCGTCCCGGTGGTTGAGGTGGGTGCGCTAGCACCCCTCGAAACCACGCCGGGACATGCCGGTGGTGGGGGTCGTCCGGTGGTTGAGGTGGCCGCCCCGGCGGCCCTCGAAACCACGCCGGGACATGCCGCTGGTGGGGGTCGTCCGGTGGTTGAGGTGGCCGCCCCGGCGGCCCTCGAAACCACGCCGGGACATGCCGGTGGCCCCGCCACGTGGTGCTGGGTGGCGGGGTCGGCGCTGGTGACGGGACTAGTTCAGCGGTGTGGTGCCGGTCGAGTCGACGGCGTACTGCAACCCGTGCGGACTGGTCCAGATGTAGGTGCCGAGCAGGTCTCGGCGGTAATGCCATCGCCGGTCGGGCGGACCGGTGCCGGGCGGGTCGATGCCCGTCGGTTCGTTCTCCGGTGGGCTGACCCCCGTCGGCGACGGGTGGGTCTTGGCGCGGTGTTCGCCGCGGCACAGTGGCGCCAGGTTGCTGGTGGAGGTCTGTCCGGCGCCGGGTGCTGCTTCCCACCGGTAGGGCTGGATGTGGTCGAGATCGAGGCCCCTGGCTGGTCGGCCGCAGTAGGGGAAGGCGCAGGTGGCCCGGTCGAGCCGGACCCGTTCGGCGATGCGGTCGGGGATCTCGTACGCGTCCACCGCCACGTGCTCGTTCAGGTCGATGACGGGCTTGACGGTGATCGTCGTGCCCGGGGTGTGGCACCAGTCGCGGACCTGGTCGGCGGTGATGAGGTCCCGGGTGTTCTCGAGGCGGGCCAGGTCGATCCCGACGCCACCGGTCGCGGTATCGACGCCGGGCCCCGCCGCCAAGTCGTCGGCGGAGCGGTTCCCAGCGATGGCGGCGTCGCTGAGGTGGACGTAGAGCACGACCTTCCGGGCCGGGGTGCGCGTCGAGGCTGCACGTCCGCCGGCGTCGCCGGCGTCGTCAATGACGCCGTACAGGTCAAGTGCGGTCTGGCGGCGGGCGAGCTCACCCACCGCCATCGAACGGCGGACGTCGAGGTCGGCGTCGCAGCCCGCGGCGGCGAGGTCGGCAGCCACTCGTTGAACGGCGTTGTCCAGGTCGAGGGCGTCGGCGATGTCGAGGGTGCCGTGCACGGGCACGACCCCGCTCCAGGGCGAGGCGGTGTCGACCGGGGTGGTCTCGATGGTGAAGTACCGGGCCTCGTCCGCATCGGCGCGGTCGAGCTCGGCGTTCTCGGGGTCGAAGCGCGCTACCGCTTCGGCGACGAGCCGTTCGACGGTCGGCATCGTGGCGCGGTGCGCGACGGGGGCGAGGTTGCGGTCCACGAAGTCGGCCGCCTCGGCAGTCAGTGTCCGGGTGAGAGCGGCGATCTTGCGGGCCCGCCACACCGGCAGCGCGCGCTTCTGCGTGGCCGGGTCGGCGCCGGCGAGGACCCGGGCCCACAGCCGCGGGAGGCGGTGGCGCAGCTCGACCGCGTCACCGACCAACGGCCGACCGGAGGTGACGGAGCGGCCGAGGGCCGCGGAGATCTCGTAGAGGCAGAACTCGGAGACCATGGGTGCGCCCGGGCCGCCGAGCTCGAGGAACCGGTCGCCACCCGGTACTGAGCTGGGGTCTTCGTGCCGGAGCCCGAGCGGCCCGATGGGGTCACCCACCACCCCGTCGGTGTGGGCCTCGGCCCAGTCAGCGACCGCCACGAACGCCGTTACCTCGGCGGCCATCTGGGTCGCCGAAGCGGCTCGAGCGGTCGCGAGCAGCGCCGTCGTGTCGACGGCCGGAGGGCCCTCGACGACGGCGGTGCTCGGGTGGTTCATACCGACAACGCTAGAGGTGGCCACCGACAGTCTCGGCCGGGAGCGCGGCGGGCTGGGGAGAAGAGAATCAGCGATCTCGCGTGTCCTCGGAGCGCCAGCCGGCGGCCGCTCCCGAGGTGGTTTCGAGGGCCGCCGGGGCGGCCACCTCAACCACCGGTGCGCGGCCGCCGAGTCGCCCACCAGCACGGATCGCGGCGATCGCCCCCGACGGACCGCCCCTGGGCCCCGATCCGGCCGCGTTCGCCGCGATCGGTGCCCCGCCGCGATCGGTGCCCCGCCGCGATCGGTGCCCCGGGGCGATCGGCAACAGCCGCACCCGCCCCGCGGCCCGCCGTACCCCTCAGGCGACGGTGGAGCGGCGCACGACGAGCTCGGGCTCGAGCACGATGTGCTCGACCTGTGACCCGGCGGGGTCGGCGATGACGTCGAGCAGGCGCGACGTGGCGGCCTCGCCCATGGCGACGGCGGGCTGGCGCACGGAGGTCAGGGGGATGGCGGCGGCGGCGGCGAAGTCGATGTCGTCGTAGCCGACGAGGGCGATGTCGTCCGGCACGCGCACGCCGCGCAGCGTGAGGGTCTGCAGCACGCCGAGGGCGATGAGGTCGTTGGCCGCGAAGATCGCGTCGGGCCGGCGGGCGGCGGGGAGGTCGAGCAGGTCGCGGGCGCCGGTGCGGCCGGCCTCGACGTCGAGGGTGGGTACGTCGAGGTGCACGATCTCGCCGGACCCGTGCTCCTCGACGGCGGTGCGCGCGGCGCCGAGGCGGTGCTTGATCTGACTGAGGTCCTCGGGGCCGCCGATGAAGGCGATGCGGCGGCGGCCGATCTCGAGGAGGTGCTGCGTCGCGAGGCGCCCGCCGAGGGAGTCGTCGACGGAGACCGAGGAGAACTCACGGGCACCGGTCTTGCGGTCGACGACGACGATCGCGGTGCCGCGGTCGCGCAGGCGCCGCAGTCGGTCGAGCACCTGGCCGGCGGGGGTGACGAGCACGCCGGAGAGCCGCTGCTCGGCGAACAGGTCGAGGTAGGCGACCTCGCGCTCGTGGTTCTGCCCGCTGTTGGCCAGCACGAGGGGGCGCCCGACCTCGGCGAGGCGCTGCTCGACGCCGTGGGCGACGGCGGTGAAGAAGGGGTTTGCGATGTCGAGCACGATCATGCCGATGCTGGCGTTGGTGCCGCGGCGCAGCTGGCGGGCCGCGTCGTTCGGGACGAAGCCCAGCTCGCTGATGGCGGAGAGGATGCGCTCGCGCGTGGCGGGCGAGACCTTCTCCGGGTGGTTGAGCGCGTTGGAGACGGTCCCGGGGGAGACGCCGGCGAGGCGGGCGACGTCGCGCACCTGGGCCTCGGGCATGTCGCGGACGTTAACACGATTCAACGGAATCGGTTGACAGTGTCGTGACTGCCGTCATAGCGTGCGTGACGCCGCTCATATTGAAACGATTTAAGACCGAGCGGCAGTTCCCCCGAACGAGGAAGCAGGTCCCATGCCTGACCCCCTGACGAAGGCGTCCGCGCCGGCCACGACACCGGCGACCCCGGTGCTCGAGATGGCCGACGTGCGGAAGTCCTTCGGTCCCGTCGCCGCGCTGCGGTCGGGCACCATCACCGTGCACCCCGGGTCGATCCACGCCCTGGTGGGGGAGAACGGCGCAGGCAAGTCGACGCTCATCAAGATCGTCGCCGGCGTCCACCGCCGCGACGGCGGCACGCTGCGCTTCGAGGGCCGCGACGTCGACTTCACGTCGACCGCGGAGTCGAAGGCGGCCGGCATCGCCGTCATCTACCAGGAGCCCACGCTGTTCCCCGACCTCTCGGTCACGGAGAACATCTTCATGGGCCGCCAGCCCCTGGGCCGCGGCCGCCGCATCGACCGGGCCGCGATGCTCGCCGAGACCCGCTCGATCTTCGCCCGCCTGGGCGTCGACATCGACCCGAAGCGCCCCGCGCTCGGCCTCTCGATCGCCGACCAGCAGATCATCGAGATCGCCAAGGCCATCTCGCTCGACGCGCGCCTCCTCATCATGGACGAGCCCACCGCCGCGCTGTCCGGCGTCGAGGTCGAGCGCCTCTTCGCCGTGGCCCGCAGCCTGCGCGACGAGGGCCGCGGCCTCGTCTTCATCTCCCACCGGTTCGAGGAGGTCTTCGCCCTCTGCGACCAGGTGACGGTCATGCGGGACGGTGAGTACGTCGCGACCACCGCCATCGCCTCCACCACGCCCGACGCGATCGTCGAGATGATGGTCGGCCGCGAGGTCGGCGAGCTCTTCCCGAAGCAGCCCGCCACCATCGGCGAGCCGGTGCTGCAGGTCGAGGGCCTCAGCTCCGCCGGCACCTTCCGCGACATCTCCTTCGAGGTCCGCGCGGGCGAGATCGTCGGCCTGGCCGGCCTCGTCGGCGCGGGGCGCAGCGAGATCGCGCGCGCCGTCTTCGGCGTCGACCGCTACGACGCCGGCTCGGTGCGGATGCACGGCAAGGCGGTCAAGCCCCGCCGCCCCCGCGCCGCGATCGCCGCCGGCATGGCCTTCGTCCCCGAGGACCGCCGCAAGCAGGGCCTCGTCGTGGACAACTCGGTGGCCCACAACGTGGCCGCGGTCATCCGCACGAAGCTCGACAAGCTGGGCCTGCTCACCACCGCCGCCGAGAACAAGGCCGTCGCCCCGTGGGCCGACCGCCTCGAGGTCAAGACCAACGCGCTCGACATGGCCGCGACCACGATGAGCGGCGGCAACCAGCAGAAGGTCGTCATCGCCAAGTGGCTGGCCACCGAGCCGGAGCTGCTCATCATCGACGAGCCCACGCGCGGCATCGACGTCGGCACGAAGTCCGAGGTGCACCGGCTCCTCTCCGACCTCGCCGGCCAGGGCCTCGCCATCCTCATGATCTCCTCCGAGCTGCCCGAGGTGCTCGGCATGGCCGACCGCGTCCTCGTCGTCCGCGAGGGCGAGATCACCGCCGAGCTCAGCCGTGAGCAGGCCACCCCGGAGGCGGTCATGAAGGCCGCCACCGCCGGCCACGAGTCCACCGGCGAGCTCGCCCCCGTCCTGCCCGACGCCCTCCTGAAGGAGGTGCGCGCATGAGCGCCACCTTGACCAAGCCGGAGCCCCACTCGGCCCCCGGCCCGGGTGCCGGTACGCCGGGACGCGGCGCCGCTGCCCGGGGCGCCCTCGGCGCCGCGCTGCGCTCCCGCGAGATCGCCGTCGCGATCTTCCTGCTGGCGGTCATCGCCGTCGCGACGGTGCGCAACGACAGCTTCCTGCTGACCGGCGACGGCTGGCGCGACCTCCTCCTGACGCCGTCCATCCTGCTGCTGCTCGCGGCGGGCCAGATGATGGTCATCGTCACCCGCAGCGTCGACCTGTCGGTCGGCTCGACGATGGCGCTCACGGCGTACCTGACCGGCCGGCTGTTCATCGACGTGCCGGGCATCCCGATCATCGTCGTGGTGCTGGCGGGCGTCGCGCTCGGCGCGTTCCTCGGCGTGATCAACGGCGTCCTCGTGGCCTACGCCCAGGTGCCGGCCCTCGTCATCACGCTCGGCACCATGTACATCTACCGCGGCATCATGCTCACCTGGGCCGGCAGCGACCGGATCAACGCGAGCGACATGCCCTCGGGCTTCCTCGCGCTGGGCACCAAGTCGTTCCTCACCATCCCGCTGCTGACGATCGTCGCGGTGGCCGTGGTGGCCATCGTCGGCTACTACCTGCACACGGCCCGCTCGGGCCGCGAGCTCTACGCCATCGGCTCCGACCCCGACGCCGCGAAGCTCTACGGCCTCAAGGTGCCGACCCGCGTGCTCACCGCCTTCGTCCTGTGCGGCGCCCTCGCCGGCCTGGCGGGCGTCGTCCACGCCGCCCGCTACGGCACCGTCAGCTCCGGTGTCGGCAACGGCATCGAGCTGCAGGCGGTCGGCGCGGCCGTCATCGGCGGCGTCGCGATCTTCGGCGGCTCCGGCACGGTATGGGGCGCGGCCATCGGCGCAGTCCTGCTCGTGACGATCAACCGGGCGCTCCCGATCCTCGGTATCCCCGACTTCTGGCAGCGCGCCGTCGTCGGTGCCCTCATCCTCGGCGCGGTCGTCCTCGACCGGATCCTCGCGCTGCGCCAGGCCCGCAAGTTCGACGAAGAGAGGGAAGGCTGATGTCCGCCTCCACCCCCACGAAGGCCCCGACCGCGGCGGGCCCGGGCACCGGAGCGAGCGCGGCGCGCACGTACCCGTCGTACGCCCGCCCGGCCTGGCAGCGCTGGCTGCTCACCCGCGAGACCGCGATCATCGCGCTCCTCGTCGTGGTGCTCGTCTGGGCCAACGTCAACGTCCCGAACTTCGACGGCCCGCTGACGGTCTACTACCTGTTCCTCGACCTCATGCCGATCCTGCTCATCGCCCTGCCGATGACCATGATCATCATCACCGGCGAGATCGACCTGTCGGTGGCGAGCACGGTCGCGCTGACCAGCGTGCTCACCGGCGTGCTGTTCGCCGACGCGGGCCTGTCGTTCACGATGGCCGCTCTCGCGGCGATCGCGGTCGGCGCGCTCTGCGGCGCCTTCAACGGGTTCCTCGTCGGGTACGTCGGGCTCCCCTCGCTGGCAGTCACGATCGGCACGCTCGCCCTCTACCGCGGCATCGCGGTGGGCCTGCTCGGCACCGAGGCCAAGACGGGCTTCCCCGAGGAGTGGACCGACCGGGTCAAGGAGCGCTTCGGCGAGACCAGCTACCCCCAGGTGCTCGTGGTCTTCCTCGTGCTGGCCGTCGTCTTCGCCGCCCTGCTCCACTTCTCCGGCTTCGGCCGCGGGGTCTACGAGATCGGTCTCAACGACGAGGCGGCGCGCTTCAGCGGCGTCGACGTGGCCCGCACCAAGCTGGTCCTGTTCCTGCTGGCCGGCGCCGTCTCGGGCCTGGCCGGCGTCTACTACACGCTCCGCTACGACCTGGCGCGCGGTGACGCCGCCACGGGCATGGAGCTCCAGGTGATCGCCGCCGTGCTCCTCGGCGGGGTCTCCATCTTCGGCGGCCGCGGTGCCCTCCACGGTGTCGTCGCCGGCGTCCTGCTCATCGGTGTCATCTCCAGCGCCATGCGCCTGCAGGGTGAGACCGAGAACGTCACGACGATCGTCATCGGGCTCCTGCTCGTGGCGTCGGTCGTGGCACCCCGCTTCCTCGCGTGGGCCTCGGGGCGCATGCCCACGGGAGCGAAGGGGCCGCTCGGCCGCCTCGGACGGCGCCCATCCGCGTGATCTCGTCGCACATCGACGTCACCACCATCGAAAGGCAAGAACGATGAAGTTCAACACCCGGCGCGTCTCCGCGCTCGTCGCCCTCACGCTCGCCGCGAGTGCAGCCCTGACCGCCTGCGGGTCCGACGACGGCGAGGGTGGCGGTGGCGGCGACTCGGCCTCCACCATCACCTTCCTCCCGAAGAACCTCGGCAACCCGTACTTCGACGCCTCCAGCACCGGTGGCGAGCGTGCCGTCGGCGAGTTCGACGGCACCTTCGAGGAGGTCGGCCCGACCACGGCGACCCCCGACGCGCAGGTCCCGTTCATCAACACGGCGGCCCAGCAGGGCGTCGGCGCCCTCGTCGTCTCGGCGAACGACCCGACCGCCCTGGGCTCCGCGCTCGAGGAGGCCCGGGACGCGGGCGTCAAGGTCGTCACCTTCGACTCCGACGTCGACCCCGAGTACCGCGACATCTTCGTCAACCAGGCGTCCGCCGAGGGCATCGCCCAGACGCAGGTCGACCTCATCGCCGAGCAGATCGGCGAGGAGGGCCAGGTCGCGATCCTGTCCGCCGCGGCCAACGCGACGAACCAGAACGCGTGGATCGAGCTCATGGAGTCCTACGCCGCCGAGACGTACCCGAACATCGAGATCGTCGAGACGGTCTACGGCGACGACGACGACCAGACGTCCTTCGACAAGACCGCGGCGCTGCTGCAGTCGAACCCGGAGCTCAAGGGAATCATCAGCCCGACCACGGTCGGCATCGCCGCCGCGGCGCGCTACCTCTCGACGTCGCAGTACAAGGGCCAGGTCGCGCTGACCGGCCTCGGCACGCCGAACCAGATGCGCGAGTTCATCGAGGACGGCACCGTCACCTCGTTCGCGCTGTGGAACCCCGAGGACCTGGGCTACCTGGCCGCGCACGCCGCCCACGCGCTCGTCGAGGGCGACATCACCGGCGAGGAGGGCGACACCTTCACCGCCGGCGACCTGGGCGAGTACACCGTCGGCGCCGACGGCGAGGTCCTCCTGGGCGACCCGACCGTCTTCACGTCGGAGAACATCGGCGACTTCGACTTCTGATCGGTCGACCAGGTCGTACGCCGACCCCCGGCCGCCCGCGGCCACCCGCAGCACCTGATCCACCGCAGCACCGCAGCACCTGAACCACCGCACGACCCGCGCTCGCGGTGCCAGCGGTAGTCGAGGACTACCGCTGGTACCGCGACCGGCCGGAACCCCGCGGTGGCGTAGGATTAAAACGATTCAATCCCGTCTCGAGGAGGTCCCGTGCAGCGCGTCTGCTTCCAGCTCCAGGTGAAGCCCGACCGCCTGGCGGAGTACCGCGAGCGCCACGCCGCCGTGTGGCCCGACATGCTCGAGGCGCTCCACGCGTCCGGCTGGCGCAACTACTCCCTGTTCGTGCGTCCCGACGGCCTGCTCGTCGGGTACGTCGAGGTGACCACGACCATCGAGGACGCGCAGGCCGCGATGGCCGCCACCGAGGTCAACGCCCGCTGGCAGGCCGAGATGGGCGAGTTCTTCGTCGACCTCGACGGCGCCGCCCCCGACACCGGCTTCCTGCGGCTCGAGGAGGTCTTCCACCTGGAGGACCAGCTCGCCGCAGCGAGCTCCAGCACCACCGGCACCAGCGCACCGGGCACCACCGCACCGAGCCCCACCGACCACAGCGACAGCGCGGCGGCCGCGAGCCGTCGTACCGAGGGAGACCCCGCATGACCAGCTTCACCGCCATCACGCCGACGCTCGAGCGCCTGGCGATCGAGGTCCCCTCCTGGGCCTACGGCAACTCGGGCACGCGCTTCAAGGTGTTCGGCACCCCGGGCACCCCGCGCTCGGTGGAGGAGAAGATCGCGGACGCCGCGACCGTCAACCGCTTCACCGGTCTCGCGCCGGCCGTGGCGCTGCACATCCCGTGGGACCTCGTGGACGACTGGGCGGCCCTGCGCCGCTACGCCGAGGACCTGGGGATCGCGCTGGGCACGGTCAACTCGAACACGTTCCAGGACGACGACTACAAGCTCGGCGCCCTGACGCACACGGACCCGAAGATCCGGCAGAAGGCCGTCGACCACCACTTCGAGTGCATCGACGTCATGGACGCCACCGGCTCGCGTGACCTGAAGATCTGGCTCGCCGAGGGCTCGAACTACCCGGGCCAGGCCGACATGCGCGGCCGCCAGGACCGCCTCCACGAGTCGCTGACGAAGATCTACGACCGGATCGGCGAGGACCAGCGCCTCGTACTCGAGTACAAGTTCTTCGAGCCGGCCTTCTACCACACCGACGTCCCGGACTGGGGCACGTCGTACGTGCAGGTCAGCGCCCTGGGCGACCGCGCGAAGGTCTGCCTCGACACGGGCCACCACGCGCCCGGCACGAACATCGAGTTCATCGTCGCCCAGCTGCTGCGCCTGGGGAAGCTCGGCTCGTTCGACTTCAACAGCCGCTTCTACGCCGACGACGACCTCATCGTGGGCTCGGCCGACCCGTTCCAGCTCTTCCGCATCATGGTCGAGGTCATCCGCGGGGGCGGCCTCGACGCCGACTCCGACGTCGCGCTGATGCTCGACCAGTGCCACAACATCGAGAAGAAGATCCCCGGCCAGATCCGCTCCGTGCTCAACGTGCAGGAGATGACGGCCCGGGCGCTGCTGCTCGACCGCGAGGCCCTCACCGCCGCCCAGGAGGCCGGCGAGGTGCTCGAGGCGCACGAGATCTTCATGGACGCCTTCTCCACCGACGTCCGCGCCGACCTCGCCGCCTGGCGCGAGGAGCGCGGCCTTCCCGCGCACCCGATGAAGGCGTACGCCGCGAGCGGCCACCAGGAGGGCCTCGAGGCCGCCCGCGTCGGCGGCACGCAGGTCGGCTGGAACTGACCCGCCCCGCCTGCCGCACCCCGGACGCACCGACCCGACCGCACACCCTCACACCCTCACACCCCAGAGGAACCACCCGAGATGACTGATCTCACCGTCCCCCAGCAGCTGATCGCCCGGTCCAACCGCCTGGGCTCGGACCCCAAGAACACCAACTACGCCGGCGGCAACACGTCCGCCAAGGGCACCGAGACGGACCCGGTGACGGGCCAGCCCGTCGAGCTCGTGTGGGTCAAGGGCTCGGGCGGCGACCTGGGCACGCTGAAGGAGGCCGGGCTGGCGGTGCTGCGGCTCGACCGCATGCGCGCGCTCGTCGACGTCTACCCGGGCATCGAGCGCGAGGACGAGATGGTCGCCGCGTTCGACTACTGCCTCCACGGCAAGGGCGGCGCCGCGCCGAGCATCGACACGGCCATGCACGGCCTCGTCGACGCCGCGCACGTCGACCACCTCCACCCCGACTCCGGCATCGCGATCGCGACCGCCGCGGACGGCGAGGCGCTGACCAGCAAGATCTACGGCGACAAGGTCGTGTGGGTGCCGTGGCGCCGCCCCGGCTTCCAGCTGGGCCTCGACATCGCGGCCATCAAGGAGAAGAACCCGCAGGCGGTCGGCTGCATCCTCGGCGGCCACGGCATCACCGCGTGGGGCGACACGAGCGACGAGGCCGAGGCCAACTCGCTGTGGATCATCGACACCGCCGCGGCCTACATCGCCGAGAACTCCAAGGCGGAGCCCTTCGGCCCCGCCCTCGACGGGTACGGCGCGCTCCCCGAGGCCGAGCGCCGGGCGAAGGCCGCCGCGCTCGCGGGCACCATCCGCGGCATCGCCAGCAAGGACCGCCCGATGGTCGGTCACTTCAGCGACGCTGACGTCGTCCTCGACTTCCTCGCCGCCGCGGAGCATCCGCGCCTGGCGGCCCTGGGCACCTCCTGCCCCGACCACTTCCTGCGCACCAAGGTGAAGCCCCTCGTGCTCGACCTGCCCGCCTCGGCGAGCGTCGAGGACTCGATCGCGCGGCTCAAGGAGCTGCACGAGGCCTACCGCGAGGACTACCAGGGCTACTACGACCGCAACGCCACGGCCGACAGCCCGGCGATCCGCGGCGCGGACCCGCTCATCGTGCTCGTCCCCGGCGTCGGCATGTTCAGCTTCGGCAAGGACAAGCAGACCGCCCGCGTGGCCGGCGAGTTCTACACCAACGCCATCAACGTCATGCGCGGCGCCGAGGGCCTCTCGACGTACGCCCCCATCGACGAGGCGGAGAAGTTCCGCATCGAGTACTGGGCGCTCGAGGAGGCGAAGCTCCAGCGCATGCCGAAGCCGAAGCCGATGGCCTCGCGCATCGCGTTCATCACCGGTGCCGCCGGCGGCATCGGCAAGGCCACGGCGAAGAAGCTGGCCGCCGAGGGCGCGTGCGTCGTGATCGCCGACCTCGACCTGGCGAAGGCGCAGGCCGCGGCCGCCGAGATCGGCGGCGCCGACGTCGCGCTCGGCGTGGCGGCGGACGTCTCCGACGAGGTCGCGGTGCAGGCCGCGATCGACGCCGCGGTGCTCGCCTTCGGCGGCATCGACCTGGTCGTCAACAACGCCGGGCTGTCGCTGTCGAAGTCGCTGCTCGACACCACGGGCGAGGACTTCGACCTCCAGCACCGCGTGATGGCCAAGGGCTCGTTCCTCGTCTCCAAGGCCGCGGCCACGGTGATGATCGCCCAGGAGATGGGCGGCGACATCATCTACATCTCCTCGAAGAACTCGGTCTTCGCCGGCCCGAACAACATCGCCTACTCGGCCACGAAGGCGAACCAGGCCCACCAGGTCCGCCTGCTGGCCGCCGAGCTCGGCGCCCACGGCATCAAGGTCAACGGCGTCAACCCCGACGGCGTCGTCCAGGGCTCCGGCATCTTCGCCTCCGGCTGGGGCGCCAACCGCGCCGCCGTCTACGGCGTGGAGGAGAAGGACCTCGGCAAGTTCTACGCGCAGCGCACCATCCTCAAGAAGGAGGTGCTGCCCGAGCACATCGCCAACGCGGTGTTCGTGCTCTGCGGCCCGGAGATGACCCACACGACCGGCCTGCACGTGCCGGTCGACGCGGGCGTCGCCGCCGCGTTCCTCCGCTGACCCCCGCGCCGAGGAACCCCTGACGGCTCCGGCGGCGGGCGCCGATCCCGCCCGCCGCCGGGCCACCCCACCCCGCAGCACCCACCGGCAGCACCCCGCACGACCCACCCCGCACCGAGAAGAGGACGAGCCGTGACCCCCGACCTGCCCACCCCGCGCCCCGGTGACCTGCGGGTGGCGGCCGTCGACCTGGGCGCCACCAGCGGCCGGGTCATGGTGGCGGTCGTCGGGCCCGGGCGGCTCGAGCTGGCCGAGGTCCACCGCTTCCCCAACGGGGGCGTGAGCGCGGGCGGGTCGCTCTACTGGGACGTGCTGGGCATCCACCGCGAGGTGGTCACCGGCCTGCGCCGCATCGCGGCCACCGGCCCGCTCGACGGCATCGGCATCGACTCGTGGGCCGTCGACTACGGCCTGCTGGACCGCGACGGCGTGCTGCTCGGCAACCCCTACAGCCACCGCGACGCCCGCACGGTCGGGGTGCCGGAGCAGGTGTGGGAGACGGTGCCCGCCGCCGAGCTCTTCGCCCGCACCGGCCTGCAGCACCTGCCGTTCAACACCGTCTTCCAGCTCGCCGCCGCCCGCGGCACGGCCGCGCTCGAGTCGGCGCAGACCCTGCTGCTCCTGCCCGACCTGCTCGGCTACTGGCTGACCGGCGAGATCGGGGCGGAGCGCACCAACGCCTCCACCACGGGCCTGTACGACGCCACGACCGGCACGTGGGCGACCGACCTCGCCGCGCGCCTCGGCATCCCGTGGTCGATCCTGCCGCCGCTGCGCGAGGCCGGCGACCGCGTCGGCACGCTGCTGCCCGACGTGTCGGCGGCGCTGGGCCGCGGCGCCGACGAGCCGCCGGTGCCCGTCGTCGCGGTGGGCTCGCACGACACGGCCTCCGCCGTCGTCGGGGTCCCGGCCGCGGCGGGCGAGCGGTCGGCGTACATCTCCTCGGGCACGTGGTCGCTCGTCGGCCTCGAGCTGCGCGCCCCGGTGCTCACCGAGGAGGCGCGGGCTGCGAACTTCACGAACGAGGCCGGCGTCGACGGCACCGTCCGCTACCTGAAGAACGTCATGGGCCTGTGGGTGCTCTCGCAGTCGGTGCACACCTGGGAGCGCGACGGCTCGACGGTCGACCTGCCCGGCCTGCTCGCCGAGGCCGCCGCGCTGCCCGCACTGCGCACCGTCGTCGACATCGACGACGCGAGCCTCCTGCCGCCGGGTGACATGCCCGCGCGCATCCGCGCGCTCGCCGCAGCAGCGGGAGAGCCGGTGCCCACCACGCGCGCCGAGGTCGCCCGCACGGTCGTCGACTCGCTCGCCGTCGCCTACCGCCGCCACCTGCGGGCCGCGGCGGAGACGTCGGGCCAGGGCTTCGACGTGCTCCACGTCGTGGGCGGCGGCACGCACAACACGCTGCTGTGCCAGCTCACGGCCGACGCCGTCGGTGTGCCCGTCCTCGCCGGTCCCGGCGAGGCGGCCGCGCTCGGCAACGTGCTCGTCCAGGCCCGCACCCTCGGCGCGGACCTCCCCGACCTGACCGCCATGCGCGCCCTGCTGCGCGAGACCCACCAGCTGCGCCGCTACGAGCCGCGCGACCACCTCGACTGGGCCGCCGCGGAGCGACGCGTCCAGACCGCCCGACCGACGCCCGTCGGCTGAGCGTCCCCGGCCCTCCCCGGCCCCGCCCCTCTCGGAGACCCCCATGGACAACGACGTCACCTCCGCCGGCCCCGGCAGCACGCCGACGGGCGGCCCGCGCCTCGACCGCCGCCGCCTCCTGACCGCCGCCGTGGCCACGGCCGGCATCGCCACCGTCGCGACCGGCGCGGGCGCCTCCCCGGCCGCCGCGGCCGGCAACCCGCACCCGGGCCTGCCGGACGACCTGGCCCGCCGGCTGACCACCCCCGGCCTGGCGACCGCCGCCGGCTTCCGCTGGTGGTGGCCGCACGGCGCCGTCGACCCGGCCCAGATCAAGCTCGAGGTCCAGCAGATCGCCGCCGCCGGCTTCGGTGCCGTCGAGATCGCGGACGTCACCCACAGCCTCCGGGCCCGCGACATCGAGATCCCGCTGGCCACCCAGGGCTGGGGCACCCGGTCGTGGGTGGACGGCGTGAAGGCCGCCCTCGGCGAGGCCGGTCGCCGCGGCGTCCGCGTCGACATCACCGTCGGCCCCTCGTGGCCGGCCGCCGTCCCGACGCTGACGCCGGACGACGAGGGCGCCTGCGCGGAGCTCGTGCACGGGCGGGTCGCCCTCGCCGCGGGCGCGACGTACGACGACGCCCTGCCCGCGCCGGTCGTGGAGCCCGTCGAGGCCGCCACCGTCCGCACGCTCGTCGGCGTCCAGGCCGCGCGCGTCGTCACGCCGGGCACCGCCCGCGCGGAGGCCGTGCTCGACCTGGCCTCCGTCGTCGAGCTGACCGACGAGGTCGTCGACGGCCGCCTGACGTGGACCGCGCCCGCGGGCACCGGCTCGTGGGAGCTGCTCGCCTACTGGCAGCGCGGCTCGGGCCAGGAGCCCGAGGCCGGCCCGCACACCGACCCGCGCTGCTGGGTCGTCGACCACTTCTCCCCGCTCGGCGCGCAGGCCGTGATCGACCTGTGGGAGTCCACGATCCTCGACGACGAGCTGCGCCGCCTCCTGCGCTCCGCCGGTGGCTACCTCTTCGAGGACTCCCTCGAGATCGAGACCGAGGCGACCATCTGGACGCCGCGCTTCCTCGCCGAGTTCGCCGAGCGCCGCGGCTACGACCTGCGGCCCTACCTGGCCTGCGTGCTCGAGCTCCACGAGCGCTACCAGTTCGCCTTCGACGCCACCACGACGATCCGGGTGCGCGACGACGTCAACCAGACGATCTCCGACCTCTACCGCGACCACCACCTCAAGCCGATCCAGGCCTTCGCCCGCACCCTCGACATGGGCCTGCGCGTGCAGCCCTACGGCCTGGAGACCGACACGGTCGAGCACAGCGCCGTCGTCGACGTGCCGGAGACCGAGTCGCTCGGGTTCAAGAACCTCGACGACTACCGCGTGATGGCGGGCGGTCGCGACCTCGGCGGCCGCACCGTGCTGTCGTGCGAGGCGGCCTGCTACAACGGCGGCGCCTACTCGACGACCTGGGAGCGCGCGCTCCAGACGATCCACAGCATCTACGCGGCCGGCGTCAACATGGCCGTGCTCCACGGCTTCGCCCACGCCACCGCGCCGGGCGTGACCTGGCCCGGCTTCGCGGCGTTCTCGCCGTACTACAACGGCGCCATCGGCTTCGGCGAGGCGTGGGGCCCGCGCACGCCGCTGTGGCAGCACATGCCCGGCATCGCGGCCCACCTCGCCCGCACCCAGCTGGTGCTGCAGACCGGTGTCCCGAAGTACGACGTGGTGTTCCTGCGGCCCAAGGGCTGGGCGTCCACCGGCATCGGCGCCCCCTGGGCGACCAACGACGGCATCCCGCTGGGCTGGACCCACGGGTTCGCGACGCCCGCGCTGCTCGACCTGCCGCTGGCGACCGTGCGGGACGGCCGGCTCGCGCCGGACGGTCCGGCGTACAAGGTGATGATCGTGGGCCCGGACCAGTTCCGGGGCAACCGCCTGTCGATCGAGCTGTCGGCCGCCCGCCGGGTGCGCGCGCTGGCCGAGGCCGGCCTCAAGGTCGTGCTCATGGGCGACTGGGCGAACCTGGCCGAGCCCGTCGGCGTCGAGTCCGCGGAGACCGTGGCGCAGATCCGCGCCGAGATGGCCGCGGTCGCGGCGCTGCCGACGACCCGCACGGTGGGCGCGACCGCCAACGCCGACGTGCCGGGCGCGCTGGCCGCGCTGGGCGTCACCCCCGACGTCACCCACGAGCGCTCGACGGTCATGTCGGTGCGCCGGGTGCTCGCCGAGGGCGGCGGTGTCGACCTCTACTACCTGGCCAACGCCAAGCACGCCGAGAACCGCCGCCTCACCCGCGTCACCCAGGACGTGTGGCTGACCGCCACGCGCGCCGACGCGGTGCCCTACCGCCTCGACACGTGGAGCGGCACGCTCACGCCGGTCGCGTTCCACGAGCGGTCCGGGTCGAAGGTGCGGGTGCGCGTCGACCTGCAGCCCGGCCAGTCGACCGTCGTCGTGCTCGCCGCGCCGGCGCGCTCCGAGCGTCCGGTCTCGGTCGTCGCCACCACGGCCGAGGCCGTGTCGGGCGACGAGCGCCGCATCGTCGTGCGCTCCTCGACCGCGGGGCGCCACACGGTCACCCTCGCCGGCGGACGCACGAAGGTGACGACCATCGCCTCGGTCCGCGCGCCGCTGACGCTGGGCACGTGGGACCTCGAGGTCGAGGACTGGACGCCGGGCCGCACGGCCACGACGACCACCCGCACCACCCGCCGTACCCGGGTGGAGGGCCTGCGTCCCTGGTCGCAGATCCCCGGGCTGGAGGACGTCTCCGGCATCGGCCGCTACTCGGTGACGATCGACCTCGGCCAGCAGTGGCCGACGGGCACGGGCGCGCTGCTCGAGCTCGGCGCGGTCGAGGACACCTTCCGGGTGTCGGTCAACGGCCAGGCGCTGCCCCCGTGCGACCCGCTGGTCACGACGGTCGACCTCGGTCGCCGCCTGCGCCGCGGCCGCAACACGATCCAGGTCGAGGTGGCCTCCACCCTGCTCAACCGCCTGCGCACGGTGACCCCCGAGGTGTACGGCGTGGCGACCCGGCAGAACTATGGTCTGCTGGGCCCGGTCCGGCTGGTCCCGTACGTCGAGCAGGAGGTCAGGTGAGCGTCCCGTGCGCGTCGCGCTGATGGTCACCTGCGTCAACGACGCCATGTTCCCGGCGACGGGGCAGGCGGTCGTGACGCTGCTGGAGCGGCTGGGGGTCGAGGTGGACTTCCCGGTGGCGCAGACGTGCTGCGCCCAGCCGATGGTCAACACCGGCTACCTCGACGAGGCGGTGCCGGTCGTGCGCACCTTCGTCGAGGCCTTCGCCGGGTACGACGCCGTGGTCACCCCCTCCGGCTCGTGCGCGGGCTCGGTGCGCCACCAGCACTCGCTGGTGGCGCGCCGCTCCGGTGACGCCGGGCTCCAGGCCGCGGTCGCGGAGACCGCGCCGCGCACCTACGAGCTCACCGAGTTCCTCGTCGACGTGCTGGGCGTGACGGACGTGGGGGCCTACTTCCCCCACACCGTCACCTACCACCCGACGTGCCACTCGCTGCGCACGCTGGGGGTGGGTGACCGGCCCCGGCAGCTGCTGGAGGAGGTGCGCGGGCTGCGGCTCGTCGACCTGCCCGGCGCCGAGGAGTGCTGCGGCTTCGGTGGCACCTTCGCGGTGAAGAACGCCGACACCTCCGTGGCGATGGGGGCCGACAAGGCCCGCCACGTGCGCTCCACGAACGCCGAGGTGCTGGTGGCCGGCGACAACTCCTGCCTGCTCCACATCGGCGGCATGCTCTCGCGTCAGCAGGCCGGCGTGCGGGTCGTGCACCTCGCGGAGATCCTCGCCAGCACGGAGGCCGGGCCCACGGGCTCCGCCACCGAGGCGGGTACGCCGGCCGCCGCCACGCCGCGCGCCGGGGGTGCTACGTGACCGGCACCTTCGTCGGCATGCCGGCGTTCCCGACCGCCGCGCGCGCCGCGCTCGGCGACACCCAGCTGCGCCACAACCTCGCCCACGCCACGGGCGTCATCCGCGGCAAGCGGGCCGCGGTCGTGGGCGAGGTGGCGGAGTGGGAGGACCTGCGCCTCGCGGGCGCCGCCGTCAAGGACTCGGCGCTGCGCGACCTCGACGTGCAGCTCGAGCGCCTCGAGGCCTCCCTGGTCGCGAACGGCGCGACGGTGCACTGGGCCCGCGACGCCGAGGAGGCCTGCCGCATCGTCGCCGAGGTGGCCCGGGCCCACGAGGTCGACGAGGTCGTCAAGGTGAAGTCGATGGCGACCGCCGAGATCGACCTCAACGAGGCGCTCGCGGCCGAGGGCATCGCCGCCTGGGAGACCGACCTGGCCGAGCTCATCGTGCAGCTCGCCGGTGACCTGCCCAGCCACATCCTCGTGCCGGCCATCCACCGCAACCGCGCCGAGGTGCGGGAGATCTTCCTGCGCGAGATGGGCGCCGTGGGCCGGCCCGCCCCGGCCGACCTCACCGACGAGCCGGCCGTGCTGGCCGCTGCGGCCCGGGCGCACCTGCGCGAGAAGTTCCTGCGCGCCAAGGTGGCCGTCTCCGGCGCCAACTTCGCGGTAGCGGAGACCGGCACGCTGGTCGTCGTGGAGTCCGAGGGCAACGGGCGCATGTGCCTGACGCTGCCCGAGGTGCTCGTCAGCGTCGTGGGCATCGAGAAGGTCGTGCCGACGTACGCCGACCTCGACCCCCTGCTCCGGCTGCTCCCGCGCAGCTCCACCGGCGAGCGGATGAACCCCTACACCTCGACGTGGACGGGCGTGACCCCCGGCGACGGGCCGCAGGAGGTGCACGTCGTGCTCCTCGACAACGGGCGCACCCGCGCGCTGGCCGACGACGTCGGCCGCCAGGCCCTGCGCTGCATCCGCTGCTCGGCCTGCCTCAACGTGTGCCCGGTCTACGAGCGAACCGGCGGCCACTCCTACGGCTCGGTCTACCCGGGCCCCATCGGCGCGATCCTCAACCCGCTGATGAAGGGGACCGGCGACCCGCAGACGGACTCGCTGCCCTACGCCTCCTCGCTGTGCGGCGCGTGCTTCGAGGTCTGCCCCGTGCGCATCGACATCCCCGAGGTGCTCGTGCACCTGCGCTCGAAAGTGGTCGACGGCCACCGCGAGGACCGCGTGCCGAAGGCCGAGGCCGTGGCGATGAAGGGCGCGGCCTGGGCCCTGTCCGACCACCGCCGCCTCGCCCGGGTCGAGAAGCTGTCGGGCCTCGGCGGCCGGGTGCTGGGCCGCTTCGGCAAGCGGCACCTGCCCGGCGGCCGGTCGGCGGCCGGACCCCTCCCCGGGCCGGGCGCCGCCGCCTGGACCGGGGCGCGCGACCTGCCGGCCCCGCCGCGCGAGTCCTTCCGCGCCTGGTGGGCGCGCACCCGTGGGGAGGAGCAGCGATGAGCGCCCGCGACGAGATCCTCGGCAGGGTGCGCTCCGCGCTGGCCGGGGTCGAGCGGACCCGTGAGGTGCCCGACGCACCCCGCGTGCCGGCGTACTCGCCCCAGGAGCGGCTCGACCTCTTCGTCGAGCGGGTCGAGGACTACAAGGCCGTCGTCGAGCGGTGCTCGCCCGCCGAGGTGGGCGAGCGCGTGCTCGCGGCGGTACGGCGGCACGCCGGCCCCGCCGCGCTGGTCGTCGTCCCGCCCGACCTCGACCCGGACGTGGTCGCGGCGCTGTCGGCGGGCGACGTCGGCACCGTCGTCGACGCGCCGGGGGCGCCGCTCAGCGCGCTCGAGCTCGACGACACCCAGGGCGTCGTCACGGCGGCCCGGGTGGGCATCGCGGAGACCGGCACGATCGTGCTCGACCACGCGCCCGACCAGGGACGGCGGGCGATCAGCCTCGTGCCGGACCTGCACGTGTGCCTCGTGCGCGCCGACCAGGTCGTCGACGACGTGCCCGACGCGGTCGCGCTGCTCGACCCGGCGCGCCCGGCGACGTGGATCAGCGGGCCCAGCGCGACGAGCGACATCGAGCTCGACCGCGTCGAGGGCGTCCACGGCCCCCGCACGCTGCACGTGCTCCTCGTCGGCTGAGCCCGCCGGGGCGGGGCGTCAGGACGCGTCGGCGATCCTCTTCTCGAGCGCCAGGAACTCGTCGTCGGTGAGGATCCGCGAGCGCAGCAGGAACCGCAGACCCTCCGGGGCCTCGAGGGAGAAGCCGGCCCCGCGTCCCTTCACGACGTCGATGGTGAGGTGGGTGTGCTTCCAGTACTCGAACTGCGCCCGCGACATCCACACGGGCACGGCGCGCTCCAGCCCGACGTCGAGGTCGCCGAGGTGGATGTCGGCGTCGCCGGTGAGGAAGTCGCCGTCGGGGTAGCACATCGGCGCCGACCCGTCGCAGCAGCCGCCGGACTGGTGGAACATCACCGGTCCGTGCGTCTCGGTGAGACGCCGCACGAGCTCGGCCGCCGCGTCGGTGACCGCCACCCGCACCGGCTCGGGCGGCAGCGGCGCGCCGCCGGAGCCGGTGTCGGGGGTCGTCATCAGAAGAAGCCCTGGGCGTTCTGGGAGTAGGACACCAGGAGGTTCTTCGTCTGCTGGTAGTGGTCGAGCATCATCTTGTGGTTCTCGCGGCCGATGCCCGACTGCTTGTAGCCGCCGAACGCGGCGTGCGCCGGGTAGGCGTGGTAGCAGTTCGTCCAGACGCGCCCGGCCTTGATGCCGCGGCCCATGCGGAACGCGCGGCTGCCGTCGCGCGACCAGACGCCGGCGCCGAGGCCGTAGAGGGTGTCGTTGGCGACCTTGAGCGCGTCGGCCTCGTCGTCGAAGGAGGTCAGCGCGACCACGGGGCCGAAGATCTCCTCCTGGAAGACGCGCATCGAGTTGTCGCCCTCGAAGATCGTCGGCTGCACGTAGTAGCCCTCGGCCAGGTCGCCCTCGAGCACGTTGCGCTCGCCGCCGGTGAGGATCTTCGCGCCCTCCTGCTTGCCGATGTCCATGTAGCTGAGGATCTTCTCCAGCTGGTCGTTGGAGGCCTGCGCGCCGATCATCGTCGTGTCGTCGAGCGGGTTGCCCTGCGTGATCTTCTCGACGCGGGCGACGGCCTCGGGCACGAAGTCGCTGTAGATGGAGCGCTGCACGAGCGCGCGGCTCGGGCAGGTGCAGACCTCGCCCTGGTTCAGCGCGAACATCGCGAAGCCCTCGAGCGCCTTGTCGTAGAACGCGTCGCGCTCGGCGGCGACGTCCTCGAAGAAGATGTTCGGGCTCTTGCCGCCCAGCTCGAGGGTGACGGGGATGATGTTCTGGCTGGCGTACTGCATGATCAGCCGGCCCGTGGTGGTCTCGCCCGTGAACGCGATCTTGGCGATGCGGGGCGAGGAGGCGAGCGGCTTGCCGGCCTCGACACCGAAGCCGTTGACGACGTTGAGCACGCCGGCGGGCAGCAGGTCGCCCACCAGTTCGACGAGCTTGAGGATCGACCACGGCGTCTGCTCGGCGGGCTTGAGCACGACGCAGTTGCCGGCCGCCAGCGCGGGGGCGAGCTTCCACACGGCCATGAGGATGGGGAAGTTCCACGGGATGATCTGGCCGACGACGCCCAGCGGCTCGTGGAAGTGGTAGGCGTAGGTCTCGGAGTCGATCTCCGAGACGCCGCCCTCCTGGGCGCGCAGCGCGCCGGCGAAGTAGCGGAAGTGGTCGACCGCGAGGGGGAGGTCGGCGGCCAGCGTCTCGCGCACCGGCTTGCCGTTGTCCCAGGTCTCGGCCACGGCCAGGGCCGGCAGGTTCGCCTCGATGGTGTCGGCGATCTTCAGCAGGACGTTCGAGCGCTCGGTGGGCGACGTGGCGCCCCACTTGTCGGCGGCCGCGTGGGCGGCGTCGAGGGCGGCGTCGATGTCCTCGCTCGTGCCGCGGGCGACCTCGGTGAACGGCTTGCCGTTGACCGGGGAGATGTTCTCGAAGTAGCCGCCCTTCACCGGGCCCACCCACTCGCCACCGATGTAGTGGTCGTAGCGGGGTTCGACGGTGACGAGCGAGTCGGCGGAGCCGGGAGCGGCGTAGACGGTCATGGGGTGGGATCTCCTCGGTGCGTGAGGCGGTGTGTGACTGCGCTCACACGCTAGGGCTGCCCACGTTGCAGGACCGTTGCGCGCCGCTCCCGGCCGGGAGCGGGCGGTCGGCGGGGGCGGCGGGCTCCCGCGGAGTGCGTGGATTCAGTCCTCGGCCCGCGTTCCGGCTGAACCTGCGCACTCGGGCGCGCGAGGGCGACCGCCTGCCGCCGCCCAGGCGCCGCCGCCCGGGCGCCGCCGCCCGGGCCCGCCTCGGCCCCGGGCCGCCGCGACTCTGCGACGAACACCTGTGGTCTGCGGCCCAGGCATCGGCCGCAGACCACAGGTTTCCCCGCCTGGGCGGGGAAACCTGCAGCAGGCGGCCGGGGTACGGCGGTCAGCCGATGGTGATCCCGCCGTCGGTGACGATCACGTAGAAGCGCTTGCGGTTCGTCGACGTCGTGACCGAGCCGTCGCTGAGGCGCGGGCTGACGACGAGGTGGTTCGTGTTGTTCGTGCCCGTCGGAGCGCAGGCCACGATCCCGGCCAGGCCGCAGGTGGTCGCGGTGATCTCGCCGGAGAACTCGGGGTTGGCGTCGGCCGCGCCCGCCCGGCCGTTGGTCACGCCGTCGCCGTTCTGGTCGACCTGGTTCTGCAGCGCGATGGTCGCCACGATGCCCGAACCGGTGAGGTCCTCGCCCGCGTTCACGTAGACGTTGCCGGCCGCGCGCAGCGCGTTCGAGGGCGCGCCCGCCGGGGCGGTGTTGGCCAGCTCGGGGTACGCCGCGGCGACCGTGAAGCCGCCCGACTGGTCGACGATCGCGCCCGAGGCGTCGATGAGGAACCAGCGGACGCCCGGCCCGGCGGGGCCCTGCTCGCCCTGCTCGCCCTGGGGTCCCTGCTGGCCCGGAGCGCCAGGCGCGCCCGGCGTGCCGGGGGCGCCCTGGGGCCCGCGGGCACCGGGGGCGCCCGTCGCGCCGCGCGGACC
>NZ_JAHWBL010000030.1:0-46425 GCF_029493445.1 Nocardioides sp. ChNu-99
GCGGGCGGGCGCCCGCCGTACGCCGCCGCCCGCCGCAGGACCACGCCCGGCCGAGCCGGGCGCGAGCGCCGTGGGCCGCCCGCCGACGACCACCGCGGAGCGCGGTCCCCTCGACGGCGTCCCGGTCGGTGACTGGCTGAGCGCGTTCCAGCAGGCCGCGGTCGAGCTCTTCGGGGACGACGCCGAGGCGCAGCTCGCCCGGTTCCTCGCCTTCCTGCGGCGCCGCCTCACCGGCGACTACGTCGTCGACGAGTTCGGGTTCGACGCGGAGATCACCCAGCGCTTCTTCATCGCGGCCCTGCGTCCCATCGCGCAGCGCTGGTTCCGCCTCGAGGTGCGCGGCATCGAGAACGTGCCCGTCGAGGGCGGGGCGCTCGTCGTCTCGAACCACTCCGGCACGGTCCCGGTGGACGGCCTGATGACGATGGTCGCCGTCCACGACCACGCCGGCCGCTCGCTGCGCCCCCTCGGGGCCGACCTCGTCTTCCGCCTGCCCGTCGTCAGCGCCCTCGCGCGCAAGAGCGGCACCACGCTGGCCTGCAACGACGACGCCGAGCGGCTGCTGCGTAACGGCGAGCTCGTCGGCGTGTGGCCCGAGGGCTTCAAGGGGATCGGGAAGCCGTTCTCCGAGCGCTACAAGCTGCAGCGCTTCGGGCGCGGCGGGTTCGTGAGCGCCGCGCTGCGCACCGGCGTGCCGATCGTGCCGCTGTCGGTCGTGGGCGCCGAGGAGATCTACCCCCTCGTCGGCAACCTGCCGTCCCTGGCCCGGCTGCTGGGGATGCCCTACATCCCCATCACGCCGACGTTCCCGCTGCTCGGGCCCCTCGGCCTCGTGCCGCTGCCGTCGAAGTGGGTGATGGAGTTCGGCGAGCCGATCCGCACCGACGAGTACGACGAGGGCGCGGCCGACGACCCGATGCTCGTGTTCAACCTGACCGACCAGGTGCGCGAGACGATCCAGCAGAGCCTCTACCGCCTGCTCGTCGACCGCGGCGGCGCGTTCGGCTGATCGCCGCGTTCGGCTGATCGCCAGGGGCGACCCGCCCGCTGACCCGGACCCGTGCGTCGCCCGGAGCGGGTCAGGGCCGCGTGCCGCCCAGCCCGAGGATCTCGTCGAGCGTCTCGGTCAGCGGCGCGGTCAGCTGTCGCAGCGGCTCCGCGAGCGGGCCCGTCAGGCCGAGCACGCCGTCGGTCGTGCCCGTGACGCCCGTGCCACCGGTGCCGGGCACCGGGGGCAGCGCGGGCACGGTCGGGGTGGTGCCGGCCGGCGGCGCAGCCGGGGTGTCGGGCGTGGCCGGGGTCGACGGGGCCTGCGGAGCCTGCGTCGGGTCCGCCGGGGTGGACGGGGCCGGTGCGGGCGCCTGCAGCGGCACGCCGAGGCTCCCGGCGCCGCCGCTGACGCTGCCCGGCGGCAGGCCCGCCGCACTGTCGACGGTCGGCAGCTTCAGCGGGTCGTCGGCGAGGCCGGCCTCGGCGAGGGCCACGGCGGAGGCGAGGGAGAAGGGCAGCTCGACGGCGGCGCCGGACCCGCAGTCGGGGCAGAGCGTCAGCGCGCGGTCGTCGATCGACTGCAGCGTGCCCACGACGTCGGCCAGCGCCGTCTTGGCGTCGCCGGTCAGTGCCGGCTCGAGCGGCGCGAGGGTGCCGAGGCTGTCGCGCACGAACTCGCGCAGGCGGGTGGCGTCGGTGTCGTCGCCCGAGGTGCCGTCGCCGATGAGGAGGGTCGCCGCCTCGTCGGCCTGCTCGCCGAAGGTGGTGAGCGAGTCCACGACGTACGACGTGCTGGCGGCGTCGTCGCGCTCCACGAGGCCCTGCACCTCGGCGAGGCGCTGCTCGGCGTGGCGCAGCGTCACCGTGCCACGCGAGGCGTCGGTGAGGCTGATGGTGCCCCGCGCGCCCTCGAGGGCGCGCTTGACCGGGTAGAGCGAGTCGCCGGGCAGGGCGTCCTGCGCGGCGTACGCCATCGTGCTGGAGCCACCGGCGAGCACCGCCACGCTCGCGGCGGCGACGAGGCTGCGCCGGCGGTGGGGGGGGTGCTCGCGCCGGGGGAGGCGCAGCAGGTCCTCGTCGGTGGCGGGCGCCGGCACCAGCGCGGTGTCGGCCTCGGCCAGCAGGCGGGCCCGCAGGTCGGCGGCGAAGTCCGCGCGGGGCGCGGGGGCGGTGGAGCGCTCGGCCCGCAGGGCGGCGACCACCTCGAGCAGGGGGGCGAGCTCGGGGCGCGGCGCAGGGGCGCCGTCGCCGGTCCGCTGCGCGAGCGCGACGTCGAGCTCCTCGGCACGGCGGCGGGCCGTCGGGAGGGACATCATGAGGCGGGTCCTGTCAGGTCGGTGGCCCTGCCCGAGGGAGGGGCGGACAGGTGCACTGCCTCGCCCAACGAGGGCACGGACGGGGAGGTTACGGCGGCGCTCACGACTCCCTGATCCCTTCCGGCATCAGCTTCGCCAGGTTGCGCACGCCCCGCAGCTGCAGCTGCTTCACCGCGCCCTCCGTGCGCTCCAGGGCGGCCGCCGTCTCAGCGATGCTCATGCCCTGCAGGAAGCGCATGACCAGGCAGTCCTGCTGCTCCGACGGGAGGCGGCCCAGCGCCTCCATGAGGATCTCGTTCGTGAGGGCGGAGAGCACCGTGCTCTCCGGCCCGTCGTCGTGGCCGTCGTCGTGCACGCCCATGTCCTCGACCGTGTGCTCGAGACGGGTGCGGCCGGCCTTGAAGTGGTCGGTGGTGAGGTTGCGCGCGATCGTCATCAGCCAGGCGCCGAAGTCGCGACCCTGCCAGCGGAAGTCGCCCATGCGCCGCAGCGCGCGGAAGAACGTCTCCGACGTCAGGTCCTCGGCCAGCGGCACCGAGCGGGTCCGGTAGTAGAGGAACCGGTAGACCGCGCCGTGGTAGTGGTCGTAGAGGAGGCCGAAGGCCTCCTTGTCCCCGCCGCGGGCGAGCTCCACGAGGCCGATGAGGCGCTCGCGCTCCTCGGGGCGCTCCTCGGTCGAGAACGCGTCCTCGGTGTCGTCCGGGGCCGCGCCCCCGCCGGCGCCGCCGGCCGGCCGGTCGCCCGCGGCCTCCTGGCGCGCCGGGTCGGTCGCGGTGGCCGCGAGCACGTGGGGCGAGCGGCGCACGCGGTGCGTCGGGTGCGGGACACCGGCGAGCCCGGGCTCGGTGCCGAGCCCGCCGAGGGCGGTGAGCACGACGTGGCGCAGCGCGTCGAGACCCTCCCCGACGGCAGGCGTGCGCCGACCTGCTGTGCTCATCGTGCCCTCCCCGGAACGCCGTCTCCCCCCGAGACGTCGGCCCAATGTAGGCCGACGTCCCAGGCTTGTGAACCGTTATCGGCAAACCCGGGAGCGATCTGCGGCGAACCGACCTACTCGTCGGAAAATTCTTCGCCGGACGGCGGACGCGGGCTCAGCGGCGGTGGCTGCGCAGCGCCGTACCGGCGGCCACGGCGCCGCCCACCGCACCTGCGGCGACGCCGGCGAGCACGCCGGCGCGGGCGGCCTTGCGCCCGGTGCGGTAGTCGCGCACCCGCCAGCCCCGCTCGCGGGCGAAGGCGCGCAGGCGGGCGTCGGGGTTGACGGCGCAGGGGTCGCCGACGAGCCCGAGCAGGGGGAGGTCGTTGGCGGAGTCGGAGTACGCCGAGCACCGCGACAGGTCGAGCCCCTCCCGCGCGGCGAGCGCCTTGACGGCCTCGCTCTTCGCGGGGCCGTGGAGCATCTCGCCGACGAGCCGGCCGGTGTAGACGCCGTCGACGTGCTCGGCCACCGTGCCCAGCGCGCCGGTCAGGCCGAGGCGGCGCGCGATCATCGTGGCCACCTCGATGGGTGCGGCGGTGACGAGCCAGACCCGCTGGCCCTGGTCGAGGTGGAGCTGCGCGAGCGCCCGCGTGCCCGGCCAGATCTTCGCGGCCATGGCCTCGTCGAAGATCTCCTCGACGAGCGACTCGAGCTCGCCGACGGTGTGGCCGGCGATGAAGCCCAGCGCGGAGTTGCGGGCGTCCGCCACGTGCGCCGGGTCCTCGACCCCCACGACGCGGAAGTAGGCCTGCTTCCAGACCGCGCCGGCGATCTCGCGCGTCGTGAAGAACTCGCGACGGTGCAGGCCGCGGGCGAGGTGGAAGATGCTCGCCCCCTGCATGAGCGTGTTGTCGACGTCGAAGAACGCCGCCGACGTGGGGTCGCGGGGCATGTCGAGCGCCGACTCGACCTCGGCGGCCGCGGCGGAGGCCTCGCCGGCCAGGCGGGAGCGGCGGCGCAGGTCCGTGGGGCGTCGCCCGGCGAGCGGGCGCGACTGCGGACGCTCGTCCGGCTCGACCGGTCCCTCGGGAGCCGGGCTCTCGTCGTCGGGGTGGGGCACAGGTCGCAGCCTAGAATGCGGGGCGTGTCACTTCCACCGATCTCGCCCGGCGACGCCCGCGTCGTGCTCTACGGACGCGAGGGCTGCCACCTGTGCGACGAGGCCCGCGCCGTCGTCGCCCAGGTGTGCGCGGAGCTCGGCGAGCGCTTCGTGGAGGTCGACGTGGACGAGGACGACGAGGCCGCGACGGCGGCCCGCATCGACCCCGACGAGATCCCGGTGACGTTCGTCGACGGGCGGCAGCACGACTTCTGGCGCGTCGACGCCGAGCGGCTCCGGTCCGCCCTCACCGCGTGACCGCCCGCTCCCACCCCCGCTCCCGCGGCCCGGTACGGCGACGCGCCCTCGCCGCGGTCGCCGTGCTGGCCGTCGTCCTCGTCGTGCTCGCCGTGCTGGGCGACTCCTTCGGGCGCGCGCGCCCCAGCGGCAGCTACCGCCCGGCCCTCGTGGGCAACACGGTCCTCGACGGCTGCTTCCCGCTGCCGGGCGACGCGCGACCCGACCTGGCGTTCGTCGTGCGCAGCGACGGCGACGTCGCCACCGACGCCGGCCCGCGCCGCCGCCTCGTCCTGCACTGGTCGGAGGTCGGGCTGCCGGAGGCGGCGACGGCGCTCGAGGAGGCGTTCACCGCCGTCGGGTTCACCGTCACGGACGCGACGTCGGGACCCGCCGACGGCGTCCTGCGACTGAGCGGCCCCGCCGGCGAGCGCGTGGTCGTCGAGCTGCGGTCCTTCGACGACGAGCCGCCGCTGCTCGTGCGCGGCGAGGCCGTCCTCGACCTGCCCGTCGCCGCCCCGGCCCGCACCGACCCCCCGTGCGACGCCGTGACGACCACGAAGCGCTTCGGCGACCGCCCGGGGGAGTGGTGGGAGTGAGGTGGCTGCGGGGGCTGACCCGCTCCGACCGCGTCCTGCTCGGCCTCGCGCTGGCGCACGTCCTCGTCGCGGCCTGGGTCTTCACGCTCGTCGGCGACGGCGCGCTGCACGGTGACGAGGCGGCGTACGCCGACGGCGGTCGCGCCCTGTCCAACCTCGCCCGCGACCTCGGGTCGCTGCGGGCCCCCGACACCGCCGAGCTCTCGCGCAACGTGGTGGCCAGCGGCTGGTTCATGCCCGGCATGGCGGTCGTGACCGCGCCCTGGTTCCTCGTGGTGCCGGACGGGGACGTCGCCGGTCTGCGGGCCTACCTCGCGGTCGTGTCCACGCTCCTGCTGCTGCTCGCGGCCTGGCGCGTGCGGGGCGTGCTCGGCGCGGTGCCCGCCGGGGCGCTGCTGGTGCTGCCCGGCCTGGTGCCGACCTGGGCCGCGTTCTCGATGGGCGTGTGGGGCGACCTGCTCGCCGGTCTCGTCGTGGTGCTGCTGCTCTGCGAGCTCGTCGTGGTCGGGCGCGGCCTGCGCGCGGGCAGGGCCCCGTCGTGGGGCCGCGGCGTCGGTCTGGGGGTGCTCGCGGTCGCGGCGGTCTACCTCCGCTCGAGCACCTCGCTGCTGGTCGTGGGTCTCGGGGTCGTCACGGTGCTCGCCGCCGTGCTGCTGCTGCGGGGCCGGGAGCGGCTGCGCGGCCTCGCCGTCGCAGCCCTCGGCGGCGTCGCGTTCGTCGCCCTGCTCACCCCCTGGTCGGTCGCGGCGTCGGCAGCCCTGGACGCGCCCGTGGTCACCACCACCACGGTGCCCACCGTGCTCGCCAACACCTTCGGCGACCGCGACGAGGTCTGCTTCGGGCCCTGCGACCCGGGGTCGACGCTGTGGTTCAGCCCGTTGCGCTACGCCCGGGAGACGGGCGCGGCCACCGGCACCCCCGAGACGGAGGTGCTGGAGCAGATGTCGACCCACGCCCGGGCCGACGTCACGCCGGGCTCCTACTCCCGCGACGTGCTGCGCAACCTGCACGACTACACGAAGGACCCCGACCGGTTCCTGACGTGGCTCGGCGCCCCGGCCGGCCCGTCGCGGGTGCTCGCCGAGGGCGTGACCGACGTGATGGTGTGGTCGGGGTTCGCCGCGGGGGTCGCGCTGCTGCTGACGGTGGCCCGCCGCCACCGCGACCTCCAGGTGCTCGGCGTGCTGCTGACGCTGTCGCTGGGGGCCCTGCTGACCCAGCCGTTCGTGCACGTCTCGGGTCCCCGCTACTGGACCACCGCCGCGCCGGTCCTCGGGCTGGGCGCGGCCTGGGTGTGGGCGGTCGCGCGCTCGCGGCGGGAGGGTGCGCCGTACCCCGCGGGGTTCGTGCCGGCGCCCGAGGTGGCCCCGGGACGCGCGGGGATCGACGCGGCGTACGGCACCTGGCTGGTGCGGGTGCAGGCGCTGCTGGCGGTGGGCTGCGTGCTGGTGGCGGCCGGCGTGCTGGTCCTGGCGGCCCTGGGGTGAGGCCCGATGATGGGACGACGGTGACGGACGAGCAGACGGACGAGCAGGAGGAGCGGGTCGTGGAGGCGCAGCAGGTGCACGCGGAGCAGGTGGCCGCGACGGCGACGACCAGCGGGGAGACCGGTGGTCGGCGCCGGTTGGCCTACGTGCTGCCCGTGTACGACGAGGCCGAGGTCGTGGAGACCTTCCACCGCACCCTGTCGGAGACGGTGGCGCAGCGCCCCGACCTCGACGTCGAGTTCGTCTACGTCGACGACGGCAGCGCCGACGACTCCCTGGACCGCCTCCTCGCGCTGCGCGAGACCGACGACCGCGTGACCGTCATCGCCCTGTCGCGCAACTTCGGCCACCAGCTCGCGGTGACCGCGGGCCTCGACGCGGTCGGCGACGCCGACGCGGTCGTGGTCATGGACACCGACCTGCAGGACCCGCCGCGGGTCAGCCTCGAGCTCGTCGAGCGCTGGGAGGCGGGCGCCGACGTCGTCTACGCCCAGCGCCGCACCCGGCAGGACACGCGCTTCAAGCGGCTCACCGCCTGGGCGTTCTACAAGCTGCTCGCCCGGATGGCCGACGTGGACATCCCGCGCGACACCGGCGACTTCCGGCTGATGGACGCCCGGGTCGTCGCGGAGATCGGCCGCTACCGCGAGCACGGCCGCTTCCTGCGCGGCATCGTGGCGCACGTCGGCTTCCGCCAGGAGGCCGTGCTGTTCGACCGCGACGAGCGGTTCGCCGGTTCCACCGGCTACCCGCTGCGGGCCATGATCTCCTTCGCCTCGCACGGCATCCTCGGCTTCTCCACCGCCCCGCTGCGGCTCATCAGCAAGCTGGGCGTGCTCATCTCCGCGCTCAGCCTGGTGGTCGCGGGCTACGTGCTCTACGTGCGGCTGGTCACCCCGGAGGAGGCCGTGCCGGGCTGGGCGTTCCTCGGCGCCGGCATGTTCCTGCTGTCGGGCCTGCAGCTGATCATGATGGGCGTCATCGGCTCCTACCTCGGCCGCGTGTACGTCGAGACGCAGGACCGGCCGCTCTACTCGCTCGCGCTCGTGGCCCGGGGCCCGCGCAGCGCCCCGCCGGCGGTGTCGTCCGGCGAGCGGCGCCGCGGGGCGACCCACCGGTGAGGCTGCTGCGCCGGCTCCCGCCGCAGCTGCGCTTCGCGGGCGTCGGAGTGGTCAACACCGCCCTCGACGTCGGGATCTTCTGGCTGCTCCACGGGCCGCTCGGCATCACCCTGGCCAACCTGGTCTCCACGAGCGCCGGGATGATGTTCAGCTTCGTCGTCAACGGCCTCTTCACGTTCGACGCCGCCCGCCTCACGCTGCGCCACGCGCTGCTCTTCGTGGCCACGACGGGCGCGACGATGTGGGTGCTCCAGCCGCTCGTCATCCACGCGCTGCTGTGGGTGGTCGACCCCGTGATCGTGGCGAAGGTGCTTGCGATAGGTTGCAGCCTCGTCGTCAACTTCGCGGCCTACCGCTTCGTCGTGTGGCCCCGTCGGGCCGCCGAGCCGGACGCAGGAGCCTGACCGGCGCCGTCGCGCGCTGCCCGACGAGGGCCTCGTCGGTTTGTCCTGCCGTTCGCGAACTCCTACAGTGAGCGGGCCGCGCGCGCCCCCAGGTGCCCCCCGGTTCCGCCCTCCTGACACAGGCGAGCCCGTGCGCGGCTGGAGACGAGACACGTTGACTGCACGGACCCAGGCCGAGAGCCCCCGGGGCATCCCGGAGGCCACCGTCGCGCGGCTTCCCCTGTACCTCCGTGCCCTGACCGCGCTGGCCGAGTCGGCCACCCCCACGTGCTCGAGCGAGGACCTCGCCGCGGCCGCCGGGGTGAACTCCGCCATGCTGCGCAAGGACCTCTCGCACCTGGGCTCCTACGGCACCCGCGGCGTCGGCTACGACGTCGAGAACCTGCGCTACCAGATCGCCCACGAGATCGGGCTGACCCAGGACCGCAACGTGGTCGTGGTGGGCCTCGGCAACCTCGGGCAGGCGCTCGCGAACTACGCGGGGTTCCGCTCGCGCGGCTTCCGGGTCGTCGCGCTGCTCGACGCCGACCCCCGCCTCTTCGGCACCGGCGTGGCCGGGCTGGGCGTGCGCCCCGTGGCCGAGCTCGAGGACGTCGTCGCCAGCCTCGACGTCGCGATCGGCGTCATCGCCACGCCGGCCTCGGCCGCCCAGGACGTGGCCGACCGCCTCGTCGCCGCGGGCGTCGCCAGCATCCTCAACTTCGCGCCGACGGTGCTCGTCGTCCCCGAGGGCGTGGAGGTGCGCAAGGTGGACCTGTCCATCGAGCTGCAGATCCTGGCCTTCCACGAGCAGCGCCGCTCCCCGTCGTACGTCGGGGGAGCCACGGGCGCGGGCGGGCACCACCACGACGGCGTCGGAACGGACGGCCACGGGCGACGGGTCGTCGCCGCGGGCCACGGGGAGGAGTCGCGATGAGCGTGCTGGTCGTGGGGGTCTCCCACCACTCGGCGCCGGTGGCCGTGCTGGAGCGGCTGGCGCTGGACGCCGAGGGCGCCCAGAAGCTGGTCGCGGAGGTGGCGAACGCGGAGCACGTCACCGAGGCGACGGTGATCGCGACGTGCAACCGCCTCGAGATCTACACCGAGGTCGAGCGCTTCCACGGCAGCATCGAGACGATCTCGCGGCTGCTCATCGAGCGGGGCGGCGCGACGACCGAGGCGATGCTCCCGCACCTGTACGTGCACTACGACGACGCCGCCGTCTCCCACCTCTTCCGGGTGGCCGCCGGCCTCGACTCGATGGTCGTCGGCGAGGGCCAGATCCTCGGCCAGGCCCGCGAGGCGCTGCGCCTCGGCCAGGAGCTGGGCACGGTCGGGCCCGCCCTCAACGTGCTGTTCCAGCAGGCGCTGCGCGTGGGCAAGCGCGCCCACGCCGAGACCGACATCGACCGCGCCGCCCCGTCCCTGGTGACGGCCGCGCTCGAGCTCGCCGCGCCGCAGGTCGGCGGCCTCGCCGGGCGCCGCGCCGTCGTCGTCGGCGCCGGGGCGATGGCGTCGCTGGCGACCGCCACGCTCGCCCGCGCCGGCGTGGCCGAGCTCGTCGTCGTCAACCGCACCGAGCCCAACGCCTCCCGCCTGGCGGGGGAGTACGGCGCACGCTCGGCCCAGCTGCCCGACCTCGAGCGCGAGCTGGTCGGCGCCGACGTCGTCGTGTCCTGCACCGGCTCGACCGGCACCGTGCTGACCCGCGAGCTCGTCGAGCGCGCCCGCAGTGGCCACGACGACCCGGCCCGGCCGCTGGCCGTCGTCGACCTCGCCCTGCCCCACGACGTGGAGCCCGGTGTGGCCGAGCTGCCCGGCGTGCTGCTGCTCGGGCTCGCCCGCCTGGCCGACGAGCTGCGCATCGCCGAGGTCGCCCCCGGCATCGACGCGGTGCGCGAGATCGTCACCCAGGAGATCGCGGCCTTCACCTCGGCCCGCCGCCAGGCGAGCGTGACGCCGACGGTGGTCGCGCTGCGCACGATGGCGACGACCGTCGTGGAGGCGGAGATGGCCCGCCTCGACGGTCGCCTGCCCCACCTCGACCCCGCCGCGCGCGCCGAGGTGCTGCAGACGGTGCGCCGCGTCGCCGACAAGCTGCTCCACCAGCCCACGGTGCGCGTGAAGCAGCTCGCCAACGAGCAGGGCGCGGTGTCGTACGCCGCCGCGCTGGCCGAGCTGTTCGCCCTCGACCCCGACGCGGTCGACGCCGTGACCCGGCCGGGAGGACGCCCGTGACCGCCGCAACCCCCACCGGCACCGCCGCCCAGCGCCCCCTGCGCCTGGGCACCCGCGCCTCCGCGCTCGCCACGACGCAGTCGGGTCACGTCGCGGCGCTCATCACCGAGCGCACCGGCCGGCCCGTCGAGCTCGTCGAGGTGACGACCCACGGCGACGTGAACCGCGCCCCGCTCGCGAGCATCGGCGGCACCGGCGTGTTCGTCAGCGCGCTGCGCGACGCGCTGCTCGACGGCGAGGTCGACCTGGCCGTCCACTCGCTGAAGGACCTGCCGACCGGGTCGGCCGCGGGCATCGCGCTCGCCGCCGTACCCCCCCGGGAGGACCCACGCGACGTGGTCGTGGCCCGCGACGGGCTGACGCTCGGCGAGCTGCCGGTCGGCAGCCGCGTGGGGACCGGCTCGCCGCGCCGGGCCGCCCAGCTCGCGGCCCTCGGCCTGGGCCTCGAGATCGTGGCCATCCGCGGCAACGTCGACACGCGCATCGGCAAGATCGCCGCCGGCGAGGTCGACGCCGTGCTCCTGGCCCGCGCCGGGCTCGCCCGCCTGGGCCGCGAGGCCGAGGTCACCGAGACCATCGACCCGTTCCAGATGCTCCCCGCGCCCGGCCAGGGAGCCCTGGCCGTCGAGTGCCGGGCCGCCGACGCCGACCTGGTGGAGCTGCTCGGAGCGCTCGACGACCCCGGCACCCGGGCGGCCGTGACCGCCGAGCGCGCCGTGCTCTCCACGCTGGAGGCCGGGTGCTCCGCGCCCGTCGGGGCGCTGGCCGAGGTGGTCGAGGGCGACGAGGGGGAGGAGCTGTGGCTGCGTGCCGTGGTGCTCTCCGTCGACGGCGCCCTCAGCATCCGGATGTCCTCCACCGGCTCCCCCGGCGACGCCCACGGCGTCGGGAGCCGCCTCGGCCAGGAGATGCTGGCCGACGGTGCCGCCGACCTGATGGAAGGCCCTCAGCCAGAGGGTCCCGACCGAGTGAGAGAGCAGCACGCATGACGCGACGTACCGCCACTCCGAGCACCACCGCCACCTCCACGGGGGGCGCCGCCGGCGCACCCGAGGGCACCGGGTGGGTCTCGTTCGTCGGCAGCGGACCGGGTGACCCGGGCCTGCTGACGGTCCGTGCTCTCGACCTGCTGCGCGACGCGGACGTCGTCGTGACCGAGGCACCCGACCACGAGCTCCTCGTGCGCTCCGCGCTCGGCATCCCGACCCCGACGGTCGTCAAGGACGCCGACGGCGTCGAGACCGTCGTCGACACCGCGCCGACCTTCGTCGACGGCGGCTTCGGCGAGGACGGCCAGCCGCTCACCCACGCCGCGCGGGCCAAGGTCGTGCTCAAGCACGCGCGCAGCGGCGCCCGCGTCGTGCGCCTCATGACGGGCGACCCGTTCCTCTACGCCTCGGGCCCCGAGGAGGCGCAGGCCTGCGTCAAGGCCGGCATCGGCTTCGAGATCGTGCCGGGCGTCTCGTCGGCGACCGCGGTGCCGGCGTACGCGGGCATCCCGCTGACGACCCGCAACCACCGCGAGGTCACCGTCGTGGCCTGCACCGACAAGGTGGACTGGAACGCGTACGCCGACGGCCGCACGCTGGTGCTGCTCAGCTCGGTCGGCCCGATCGCGGAGGTCGCCTCGGCGCTCGTCGCCGCCGGCCGGGCCGCCACGACGCCGGTCGCCATGACCCGGGTCGGCACGACGACCGATCAGGTCACCGTCACCTCGACCCTGGAGCACATCGCGGCCGACGCCCGCGCCGCCCGGATCCAGCCGCCGGCCGTCACGGTCGTCGGCGAGGTCGTCGACCTGCGCGAGACGCTGTCGTGGTTCGAGACCAAGCCGCTGTTCGGCTGGCGCGCGCTGGTGCCCCGCACGAAGGACCAGGCCGGCGCGCTGTCCGCCCGCCTGCGGGGGTACGGCGCGGTGCCCGAGGAGGTGCCGACCATCTCGGTCGAGCCGCCCCGCAACCCGCAGCAGATGGACAAGGCCGTGCGCGGCCTCGTCGAGGGCCGCTACGAGTGGATCGCCTTCACCTCGGTGAACGCGGTGCGCGCCGTGCGCGAGAAGTTCGAGGAGTACGGGCTCGACGCCCGCGCGTTCTCGGGCCTCAAGATCGCCGCGGTCGGCGACAAGACGGCCGAGGCCATCGCGGCCTGGGGCCTGCGCGCCGACCTCGTGCCCTCCGGCGAGCAGTCGGCCGCCGGGCTGCTCGAGGACTGGCCCGAGTACGACGACGTGCTCGACCCGATCAACCGCGTCTTCCTCCCGCGCGCCGACATCGCGACGGAGAACCTGGTCGCGGGCCTCGTCGACAAGGGCTGGGAGTGCGACGACGTGACGGCCTACCGCACCGTGCGCGCCGCGCCGCCGGCCGCGCCGGTGCGCGACGCCATCAAGACCGGCAAGTTCGACGCGGTCGTCTTCACGTCGTCCTCGACGGTGCGCAACCTCGTCGGCATCGCCGGCAAGCCGCACCCGTCGACGGTCATCGCGGTCATCGGGCCCGCCACGGCCAAGACGGCCGAGGAGCACGGCCTGCGGGTCGACGTCATGGCTCCCTCGCCGTCGATGGAGGCGCTCGTGGACGCGCTGGCCGACTTCGGCGCGACCCGCCGGCTCGGGCTGCTGGAGTCCGGGCAGCCCGTCACCAAGCCGTCGGACCGCAAGGCGTCGGCGCGCCGGAAGGTCTCGAACTGAGCGCCACCGGGTCGGGCGACCTCCCGGCGCGGCCCCCCGTCGTGCGGCCGCGCCGGCTCCGGCGTACCCCCGCGCTGCGGGAGCTCGTCGCCGAGACCTCCGTGCGGCCCCGGCAGCTGGTGCTGCCCGTGTTCGTGCGCGAGGGCGCGACCCAGCCGGTGCCGATCTCGTCGATGCCGGGGGTCGCGCAGCACACGCGGGACTCGCTGCGCGCGGCCGCCGTCGAGGCGGCCGAGCTGGGGCTCGGCGGGATCATGCTCTTCGGCGTGCCGGAGGCGAAGGACGCGACGGGCTCCGGCGCGGTCGACCCGGCCGGCATCCTCAACGTCGCGATCGCCGACGTCGCCGCGGAGGTGGGCGACGCCCTGCCCGTGATGGCCGACCTGTGCCTCGACGAGTTCACCGACCACGGCCACTGCGGCCTGCTCGACGACCACGGTCGGGTGGACAACGACGCGACGCTCGAGGTGTACGCCGAGATGGCCCGCGCCCAGGCCGCCGCCGGCGCCGACGTGGTCGGGCCCAGCGGCATGATGGACGGCCAGGTCGCCGTCATCCGCGCCGCGCTCGACGGCGCCGGCGCGAGCGACGTGGCGATCCTCGCCTACTCGGCGAAGTACGCCTCCGCCTTCTACGGCCCCTTCCGCGAGGCCGTCGACTCCTCGCTGGTCGGCGACCGCCGTACCTACCAGCAGGACGGCGCCAACGCCGTCGAGGGCGTGCGCGAGGCGCTGCTCGACGTCGCGCAGGGCGCGGACATGGTGATGGTGAAGCCGGCGCTCGCCTACCTCGACGTCGTACGACGGGTGCGCGACGCCGTCGACGTGCCGGTCGCGGCGTACAACATCTCGGGCGAGTACGCGATGCTCGAGGCCGCCGCGGCCCACGGCTGGATCGACCGCGAGGCCGCGATCCTCGAGACGCTGACGTCCATCCGCCGCGCCGGCGCCGACGTCGTGCTCACCTACTGGGCCGCCGAGGCCGCCCGGCTGCTGCGCGCCTGAGTCCCCCGCCCGCAGGCTGCATAGTCCCTGACGTTCTCCACGTCCCGCCCGGCGTGTCGCGACGAGAACGTCAGGGACTACGGGCGAGCGAGGGCGGTGCTGCAGGTCCCGGACGCAACAGGGCCCCGGCTCCAGGAGGAGAACCGGGGCGCTGCGCGGGGGAGATCAGGGAACGGGCGTGCCCACCAGTGCGTTGATGCACCGGTTCAGGAGATTCTTCTGGTTGGGCGTGAGCAGTCCGGCGACGATGCCCAAGAGGTTCAGGTCCGCGAGGCATTCCCGCCGGGCGACGTCGGCCGTGTAGAGAACCTGCTCCACGATCGTGCCGGGGATCTCGGCGACGGGCGGCACGGTGGGTGCCGGGGGCTCAGGCTCGGGAGCCGGGGGCGGCGTGACCGGGGTCGAGCCGCCGCCGGTGCCGCCGCCCGAACCACCGCCGGTGCCCGGCGTGGAGCCGCCGCCCGTGCCGGGCGTGGACCCGCCGCCGGTGCCCGGGGTCGAGCCGCTGCCGGTGCCGCCACCCGTGCCGGGCGTCGCGCCGGCACCGGTGCCGCCCGTGCCGCCGGCCGCCGGGGCGCCGGGACGACCCGGGACCGCGGTGTCGGTCGAGCCGCCGTCGTTCGGGCGGGTCGTGACCGGGTCGGGGACGAAGTAGTTCGACGCCGCGACCGCGTTCGGGACCGACGTGTACTCGCCCTCGAGGTAGGCCTCCTCGATGGCGAGCACGAGGTTCACGTACTCGTCGCTGTGGTTGTAGCGGTGCACCGCCGAGCGCTTCCCGGCCTCGGTGGACAGGTCCTCGTCGCCCGAGCACAGGTACACGGCCGTGGCGAGCGCCGCGTCGTGGATGTTCTGCGGGTCGCGCACGCCGTCGCGGTCGGCGTCGACGCCGACGACGCGCCACGTGGAGGGGATGAACTGCATGGGGCCGACCGCACGGTCGTACGTCGCGTCGTTGTCGAGCTCGGCCGCGTCGGTGTCCATGATCCGCGCCGTGCCGTTCGAGCCGTCGAGGGGGATGCCGAAGATGCCCGGCGTCGCCACGCCCTTCTCGTCGAGCTGCGTGCCGCCGTACCGGCCGTGGTCGGACTCGACACGACCGATGGCCGCCACGAGCTGCCACGAGATGCGGCACGAGGAGTCGGCGCCGTTGATGATCGTCTGCGCCCGCTGGTAGGCGCCCAGCGCGACCGCGGGGATGCCGCTCGTGCTCGACGCGCTCACGATGGAGCTGTCGGTCTGCGCCGCGGAGACGGCCTCGGGGAGGGAGACGCTCGCGGGGGCCTCGACGGCCGCCTCGGGCACCTCGACCGCACCCGGGGTCGCGCCGCCCTCGTCGGCCGCGGTCAGCGTGCCGACCGGGCCGCCGGCCCCGGCGATCGCGACGGTGCAGGCCGCGGACAGGGCCGCCATGGGCGCGAGCGCGGTGGCCTTCTGCCACCGCGCGAAGCGGGTTGTGCTCATCGTTCTCTCCCCTGGTGACCAGTGCGGACCGTCGTGCGGCTCCCTCAAGCCGTGTGACGTGGACAACGCTTCTGTTCCCGGCAGGTTACGACCGCACCCCAACCACGAACGTCCTTGACCATATCTTGAGGAAACGCCCCTGTCATGGGTTCGCGCGAGCAACTGCGCGACCGGTGGTCGACGGCTTGGCCGCATCGGCGAGAATGGGCCGGTGCCCGCCCCGACCGAACGCCCCACCGCGCGCTCCGCGGACCTCTTCGCGCGTGCCGGTGCGGTGACCCCGGGCGGCGTCAACTCGCCCGTCCGGGCCTTCGGTGCCGTGGGGGGCACGCCGCGGTTCATCGCCAGCGCCGAGGGCGCCTGGCTGACGGACGTCGACGGCAACCGGTACGTCGACCTCGTCGGCTCCTGGGGCCCCATGCTGCTGGGCCACGCCCACCCCGAGGTGGTCGCGGCCGTGCAGGCGGCGGTGGCGCGGGGCACGTCGTACGGCACCCCCACCGAGACCGAGGTGCTGCTGGCCGAGGAGATCGTGGCCCGCACCCCGGTGGAGCGCGTGCGGTTCACCTCGTCGGGCACCGAGGCGACGATGTCGGCCATCCGCCTCGCCCGCGGGGCCACGGGCCGCGACGTCGTCGTGAAGTTCGCCGGCTGCTACCACGGCCACGTCGACGCGCTGCTGGCGAGCGCCGGCTCGGGCCTGGCGACGTTCGCGGTGCCGGGCACGCCGGGCGTCCCGCAGTCGGCCACCGACCTCACGCTCGTGCTGCCCTACAACGACCGGACGGCCGTCGAGAAGGTGTTCGCCGAGCACGGCGACCGCATCGCCTGCCTCGTCACCGAGGCCGTCCCCGGCAACATGGGCGTCGTCCCGCCCGAGCCGGGCTTCAACCGGTTCCTCGCGGAGACCTGCCGCGCCCACGGCGCCCTCTTCGTCTCCGACGAGGTGATGACCGGCTTCCGCGCCACCCGCCAGGGCGGCTGGGGCCTCGACGGCGCGCACGAGGGCTGGGTGCCCGACCTCATGACGTTCGGCAAGGTGATGGGCGGCGGCCTGCCCGCCGCCGCGTTCGGCGGCCGAGCGGACGTGATGTCGCTGCTCTCGCCCCAGGGCCCCGTCTACCAGGCCGGCACGCTGTCGGGGAACCCCGTGGCGACCACGGCGGGCCTCACCACCCTGCGCCTGGCCACCGACGAGGTGTACGAGCGGGTGGGCACCGTCGCGAGCACGATCGCCGACGCCGCCTCCGCCGCGCTCGCCGCCGAGGGCGTCCCCCACCTGGTGCAGAGCGCCGGCACCATGTTCTCCGTCTTCCTCTCCGACCCGGCCTCGCCGCGCAGCGCCGTCCGCGACTTCGACGACGCGCAGGCGCAGCACCTGCCGGCGTACGCCGCCTTCTTCCACGCCATGCTCGACGCGGGGGTCCACCTGCCGCCGTCGGCGTACGAGGTGTGGTTCTGCTCCGCCGCCCACGACGACGCCGCCGTGAGCCACGTGCTCGCGGCGCTCCCCGGCGCCGCCCGGGCCGCCGCCGCGACGTACTGACGCCCCGACGCCCCACCCGCCCGCCCCCCGACCCGACCGAGGACACGATGACCGAGCAGACCGTCGTCCACCTGCTGCGCCACGGCGAGGTGCACAACCCCCAGGGCGTCCTCTACGGACGCCGTGACGGCTTCCACCTCTCGGCCAACGGCCGGGCCATGGCCGACCGGGTCGCCGAGGTCATCGGCGACCGCCCGATCGTGCACCTGCGCTCCTCCCCGCTGGAGCGCGCGCAGGAGACCATCGCGCCGCTCGCCGCCGCCCGCGGGCTCGAGGTGCTCACCGACGCCCGGGTCATCGAGTCGACGAACAAGTTCGAGGGCGAGCGCTTCGCCCAGGGCGACAACGCGCTGCGCGACCCGCGCACGTGGCGGCACCTGTGGAACCCCTTCCGGCCGTCGTGGGGCGAGCCCTACAAGGAGGTCGCCGCGCGCATGCTGGCCGCGGTGCACGACGCCCGCGACGCCGCCGCGGCGGAGCCCGAGGCCGTGCCGGGCCAGGCCAACGAGGCCGTCGTGGTCTCCCACCAGCTGCCGATCTGGACGACCCGGCTGCACGTGGAGAACCGGTCGTTTCTGCACGACCCCCGCAAGCGCCAGTGCACGCTCTGCTCGCTGACGTCGCTGTGGTTCCGCGGCGACGTGCTGACGAAGGTGACCTACTCCGAGCCGGCCGGCGACCTCATCCCCGCCCGCGACAAGGCCGCGCCGTTCTCCGCCGGGGGAGCCCCCGAGGAGCAGCGTCCCTGATGGTCCACCGCACCACCCGGGCCCGGCGGGTCCGGTCGCTCACGGTCGCGCTCGCGACCGCCCTGCTGCTCACCCTGACGGCCTGCGCCGGCGAGTCGGAGAGCACGGGGAACTCGGGCTACATCACCGGCGACGGGCAGATCACCCTCGTCGACCCCGCCGATCGCGGGGAGCCGATCACGCTCGAGGGCGAGGGGCTCGACGGCGAGCCGCTGTCCCTGGCCGCCGAGCGGGGCCGCCCCGTCGTCGTGAACGTGTGGGGCTCGTGGTGCCCGCCGTGCCGCGCCGAGGCGCCCGAGCTCGTCGAGGCCGCCGAGCGGCTCGACGGCACCGCCGCGTTCCTCGGCATCAACAGCCGTGACAGCTCCCCGGCGCAGGCCCAGAGCTTCGAGCGCACCTTCGACGTGCCCTACCCGTCGATCTACTCCTCCGACGGCCGGGCGCTGCTCGCCTTCGCCGACACCATCCCGGCCCGCACCATCCCGGCGACGCTCGTGCTCGACGCCGAGGGCCGCGTCGCGGCCAGCATCGTCGGGCAGGTGACGTCGGCGGGCACGCTCGTCGGCATCGTCGAGGACCTCGTCGTCGAGGCCGGGGGCACGCTGCCGACCGAGGAGCCGAGCACCGCGCCGAGCACCGCGGGGGCCTCCGGTGGGTGACGCGTTCGCCGAGGCGGCGGGCAGCGGGTCGCTGCTGCTCGCCGTACCGGTCGCCCTGCTGGCCGGCCTCGTCTCCTTCTTCTCGCCCTGCGTGCTGCCGCTCGTGCCGGGCTACCTCTCCTACGCCACGGGCATGTCCGCGGCCGAGGTGGCCACGGCGACGGGCGCGCCCGGGGCGTCGGGGGCCACGGGCGGCGGGGTCGGCGGGGTCGGTACGGCGACCCGCGTCCGCCGCGGCCGCCTCCTGGCCGGGGCGCTTCTGTTCGTCGCGGGCTTCGCGGTCGTCTTCGTGCTCCTCGGCGTGGCCTCCGCGTCGATCGCCACGTGGTTCTTCGAGTGGCAGCGGACGCTGACGATCGCGCTCGGCGCGCTCACCATCGTGCTCGGCCTCGCCTTCGCCGGGTGGCTGCGGCTGCCGTGGCTGCAGCGCGACTACCGGGTGCACGCGGTGCCGAGCGTCGGGCTGGCGGCCGCGCCGCTGCTCGGCTTCCTCTTCGGCCTCGGCTGGACCCCGTGCGTGGGCCCGACGCTCGCGGCCATCACGGCGCTGGCGGCCAACGAGGGCACGGCCGGTCGCGGCGCGCTGCTCTCCGGGGTCTACGCCCTGGGCCTGGGCATCCCGTTCGTGCTGCTCGCCCTCGGCTTCGGCTGGTCGATGCGCGCGGTCGGCTGGCTGCGCCGCCGCCAGCAGCTCGTCATGCGGATCGGCGGCCTGCTGCTCGTCGTCGTGGGCGTGCTGCTCGTGACCGGGTGGTGGGACGTCATCGTGCAGGACCTGCAGCGCTCGCTCATCAGCGGCTACGAGGTGAGCGTGTGAGCACGGAACGCACCGGCCGGACCGGCCCCGCCGACCGTCCCGACTGGCCGGCCACCGAGGGGGACGGCACCGGGGACGCCGCCGCGGAGGGCCCCGCGACCGACCCCGGGGCGGCGCCCGTCGAGGGCCCCGGCTCGGGCGTGCCCGGGCGCCGGCCCGGCGAGCTGACCTTCCGCGAGACGCTGCGCTGGGGGTGGCGCCAGCTCACCTCCATGCGCACCGCGCTCGTGCTCCTGCTGCTCGTCGCCCTCGCGGCGATCCCCGGCTCGATCGTGCCGCAGGAGGACGTCGACTCGTTCGCCGTCGGTCAGTGGCAGGAGGACCACCCGCGCCTCACCCCGATCTACGAGCGCCTCGGGCTGTTCAGCGTCTACGACTCGCCGTGGTTCGCGGCCATCTACCTGCTGCTGATGATCAGCCTCGTCGGCTGCATCCTGCCGCGCCTGCGGGTCTACGCGCGGGCCGTGCGGGCGAAGCCCCCGCGGGCGCCGCGCAACCTGACCCGCCTGCCGGACCACACGTCGTACCGGACGCAGGAGAGCCCCGCCGAGGCCGCGGCCGCCGTGGCGGCGGTGCTGCGGAAGCGGCGCTACCGCGTCGTCGAGGAGCCCGAGCCGGACGCCGCCGGGGACGTCGTGGTGCGCGCCGAGCGCGGCTACCTGCGCGAGGCCGGCAACCTCGTCTTCCACCTGTCCGTGCTCGTCGTGCTCGCCGGGTTCGCGATGGGCAGCCTGCTGGGCTACCAGGGCGGCGTCATCACGCTGGTGGGCAACGGCTTCGCCAACAACGTGACGCAGTACGACGACCTCGACTCCGGCAGCCTGTGGTCGCCGGACGACCTGGAGCCGTTCGCGTACACGATCGAGGACTTCGACATCGACTGGTACCGCTCCGGGCCGGCGTTCGGGCAGGCGCGGGCGTTCAGCGCCCAGCTGAGCTACACCGAGGACGTCACCGAGGGGACGCCGGAGAAGACCTACGACCTGCGGGTCAACCACCCGCTGACCATCGGCGACACCGACCTGTTCCTCATCGGCCACGGGTACGCGCCCGTCATCACGGTGCGCGACGCCGAGGGCGAGGTGGCCTACTCGGGCCCCACGATCTTCCTGCCGACCGACCTCACGTTCGCCTCGTTCGGCGTCGTCAAGGTGCCGGACGGGCTCGACACGCAGGTCGGCCTCGAGGGCGAGTTCTACCCGTACTACGGCTTCGACATGGAGACGGGGCCCTACTCGGTGTTCGGCGAGGCGAGCAACCCGCGCATGTCGCTCATCATGTACACCGGCGACCTGGGCATGGACTCCGGCGCCCCGCAGTCGGTCTACGCGCTGCAGCGCGACGGGCTCGAGCCCGAGCTCGACGCCGACGGCGTGCCCGTGCGGTTCGACCTCGCGGTGGGCGACGTCGCGGAGCTGCCGGACGGGCTGGGCACGGTGGAGTTCGAGGGCCTCGAGCGCTGGAACCGCATCCAGATCAGCCAGACCCCGGGCAAGCTCGTCGCTCTCGGCGGCGTCGTGGCCGCGCTCGTGGGGCTCCTCGGCTCGCTGTTCATCCGCCCCCGCCGCGTGTGGGTGCGGGTGCGCCCGGCGCCCGTGGGTGGTTGGGGCGACGTGGGCGGTGACGAGGACGACCAGGACGCCGAGGGCGGTCCGACGCTCGTCGTGGTCGGCGTGCTGGACCGCTCCACCGGGGCCGGTGGTGGCGACGAGGAGCTGCAAGGCATCCTGGAGGACGTGCGTGGACCCCGGGTGCGCGCCGAGCGGAGCGAGGAGACGGCGTGAGCAACGAGGCGTGGGAGACGCTGAGCAACCAGGCGGTCGCGATCAGCGGCATCGTCTACTTCCTGGGCTTCATCGCCCACCTGTGGCAGTGGGCGTCCCTGCGGAAGGTGCCGGTGAGCCGCGTCGAGCGGGTCGCCGTCGGCGCGGGCGCCCGGTCGGGCGGCGTGTCCGCCGGCCGGCCCGCGGGTCGTCGCAGCGGCGCCACCGAGGAGGCGTGGAGCGAGGACGAGGTCGCCGCGACTGCCGGTGAGGGCGCTCGACGCCGCGTGGCCATGGGCGAGCGGCTCGGCATCATCCTCACGATGATCGCCACCGCGGTGCACTTCGTGGCGCTCGTCGGGCGCGGCATGGCCGCCGACCCCAACCGGGTGCCCTGGGGCAACATGTACGAGTTCACGCTCGCCGGCACCTTCTTCGTCTCGCTGACCTACCTGGTGCTGCTGCGTCGCTTCCACCTCGCGTGGCTCGGCCCGATCGTCGCCGGCTTCGTCGTGACGCTGCTGATGATCGACGTCATCTGGCTGCACGAGGAGGTCGCCCCGCTGACGGAGGCGCTGAACTCCTACTGGCTCGTCATCCACGTCGTCTCGGCCGTCATCGCGACCGCGGCGTTCACCCTCGGCGGCTTCACCTCGGTGCTCTACCTGCTCAAGGAGCGGGCCGAGCGCAAGGAGCTGGCGGGTGCGGGAGTGGGCGCCGGTACGGCGGGGGACACCGCCGCGGTGGGCGCAGCCGGCGAGACTGCCGCGCCGGCCGTGCGCGGCTACCTGGCCCGCGTCCCCGACCTCGTCGGGCTCGACCGCCTGACCTACCGCCTGCACGCCTTCGCGTTCCCCGTGTGGACCTTCGCGGTGCTCATCACCGGCCCCATCTGGGCGCACGAGGCGTGGAGCCGCTATTGGAACTGGGACCCCAAGGAGGTGTGGGCGTTCATCACCTGGGTCGTCTACGCGGCCTACCTCCACGCCCGCGCGACCGCCGGCTTCAAGGGCCGCAACGCCGCGATCCTGGCCCTCATCGGCCTCGCGACGCTGTGGTTCAACTTCATCGGCATCAACTTCTTCTCGTCGTCGAGCATGCACAGCTACGCCTGACGCGGCGGGCGCTCCGCCGTACGACCATCGAGCGGCGGGTTCCCCGGTGCACCGGGGAACCCGCCACTTCACATGTGAACCTTTCACCCGGAAGTGGCGGGTTGCGGCGTCAAGTGTCTCGTCGAGGGCGTTCCGGCCGGGTACGGCGGCGTACCGGCTGCGGGCCGCCAGGGCGCCGGGGCGCGGCGCCTGTGCGGAGATCCGCTGCTCGATGTCTGCTCAGCAGACCTCCGCGCGAGCCGCACGGTCGGTCGCAGGGCGCAGCTAGCGACGACTCGGCGCGCTCGGGGGCGCGCCTGGCGCCGACTGACTCGGCGCGCTCCGGGGCCGGCTACAGACGACTCAGCGGGCGGGAGCGTCCGGCGCGGGGGGCTCGTCGCCCGGGTCGCGGGGCTCGCCCGGCTCCAGCGGGTCGGCGGGGCCCAGGTCGAGCGGGTCGACCGGGTCGCCGGCGTTCGGGGCGGTGCCCGGGGGTGTGCCGGGCGGGGTGCCGGGCCGGCGGACGCGCTTGTTGAGGCCCCAGATGAAGTCGGGGTCGTCGTCCGGGCCGACGGGGCCACGGGGGACGGGGTTCGAGTCCCCGCCCGCGGCGCGGCGCTTGTCGAGCAGCCTCAGGGCGAAGTAGATGCAGGCCACGACCACGAGGACGACCAGCACGAACTTCAGCACCCCGCCAGCCTATCGACCGGGCCAACCGCACCGGTCCGACCGCACCGGGCGCCATCGGCGGGCACGCCGGTCGCTACCCTGGCGCGGTGAAGGAGTTCGTGGTCTACACCCTCATGCGCCTGGCGCTGCTCGTCGTCGCGTACGGCGTGGTGCTCGGCGTCTGGACGCTGCTGACGGACCAGGAGGGGCTGATCCAGCTCGAGCCGCTCATCCTCGCGTTCCTCATCTCAGGCATCGCCTCCTACGTCGTGCTCGACCGTCCGCGCGAGGCCTTCGCACGGCGCATCGACGCCCGCGCGCAGCGGATCTCGGAGAACTACGAGAGGGCCCGCGGGCGCGAGGACGAGGACTGAGGTGCCGGACGGCCCCCTCGTCTCGCGGGAGCGCCCGGGGCACCGCGCGTGGCTGCGCGCCGCGATCCGCAAGGTCGAGGCCGACGCCAACCGGTCCGCGGACACGCACCTCCACCGCTTCCCGCTGCCGGAGCACTGGGACGTCGACCTCTACCTGAAGGACGAGTCCGTCCACCCGACCGGCTCGCTCAAGCACCGGCTGGCCCGCTCGTTGTTCCTCTACGCCCTGGTCAACGGCTGGGTGCGGGAGGGCACGACGGTCATCGAGGCGTCGTCGGGCTCGACCGCGGTGTCGGAGGCGTTCTTCGCCCGCATGCTCGGGCTGCCGTTCGTCGCCGTGATGCCGCGCAGCACGTCACCGGAGAAGGTCGCGCTCATCGAGTTCCACGGGGGCCGCTGCCACTTCGTCGACAAGCCGGGCGCGGTGTACCACGAGGCGCGCCGCCTCGCCGCCGAGTGCGGCGGGCACTACATGGACCAGTTCACCTACGCCGAGCGCGCCACCGATTGGCGCGGCAACAACAACATCGCCGACTCGATCTTCGAGCAGATGGCCCTGGAGCGGCACCCGGTGCCGGCCTGGGTCGTCGTCGGCGCCGGCACGGGCGGCACGTCGGCGACCATCGGGCGCTACGTGCGCTACCGCTGCCACGACACCCGGGTGCTCGTCACCGACCCGGAGGGCTCGGCGTTCCTCGACGGCTACGCCACGGGCGACCCGACGCACACCGTGCCGACCTCCTCGCGCATCGAGGGCATCGGCCGTCCCCGCGTCGAGCCGTCGTTCGTCCCCGGCGTCGTCGACGCGATGACCCGCGTCCCCGACGCGGCCTCGGTCGCCGCCGCGCGCTGGTGCAGCCGCATCACGGGCCGTTCCGCGGGCGGCTCGACCGGTACGGCGCTGTGGGGCGCCCTGCGGGTCGTCGCGCGGATGCGCGCCGCGGGCGAGGCGGGCTCGGTGGTGACGCTGCTGTGCGACGGCGGCGAGCGCTACGCGCACACCTACTACGACGACGCGTGGGTCGCGGCGCAGGGGCTCGACGTCGCGGCGCACGAGGAGACGCTCGTGCGCTTCCTGCAGGACGGCACCTGGGCCGAGCCGGCCTGAGCCATGGGGTTCAGGGGCGGCGGCGCCGCTCGAGGTGCCCCCGCACGCGGGTCTCGGACTGGCCGAGCACCCGCGCCAGCAGCTTCACGCGGTAGACGTAGGCGAGGACGCCACCGACGACGAGCAGGCAGAAGATCGCGAACCACATGCGGTGAGCCTATGCCGGGCCACCGCCTCGCAGGGCGTGCCGAGCGGTGGGGCGATCAGGCGCCGATCCAGAAGCCGGCGAGGAGGCCGATGCCGGCGAGCAGCTCGGCCACGCCGGAGCGGGCCAGCACGGGGATGAGCTCCGGGCCGCGGGCGCCGCGCATGACGATGCCGGCCGCGGCGGCGGCGGGCACGACGTACACGAGCGAGAGCAGCACCCAGGGCGTGGTGAGCAGGGCGATCGCCACGAAGTCGGCGCCGGCGCCCGCCACGAGGAGCACGTAGAACCACCGGGTGCGCTGCTCGCCGAGACGCACGGCGAGGGTCCTCTTGCCGGCGACGGTGTCGGTGGGCACGTCGCGCAGGTTGTTGGCCACCAGGATCGCGCAGGCCAGCGCGCCGATGCCGCCGCCGGCGTACAGGCTCGGCAGCAGGGTGTCGGCGGTGAAGGCGCCGACCTGCACGTACGTCGTACCCACCGTCGCGACGAGGCCGAAGAACACGAACACCATGACCTCGCCCAGGCCGAGGTAGCCGTACGGCTTCTCGCCGCCGGTGTAGAACCACGCGGCCAGCACGCAGACGATGCCGACGAGCACGATCCACCACGCGGTGGTCGCGGCGAGCACGAGGCCCGCGACACCGGCCACCCCGAAGGCGGCGAACGCCGCGGTCTTCACGGCCCGCGGCGACGCGAGGCCCGAGCCGACGAGGCGCAGCGGCCCGACGCGGTCGTCGTCGGTGCCGCGGATGCCGTCGGAGTAGTCGTTCGCGTAGTTCACGCCCACCTGGAGGGCCAGCGCGACGACGCCCGCGAGCAGGGCCTTCCAGGCCACGGCCTCGTCGCCGTAGATCGCCACACCGGTGCCCGCCAGCACCGGCGCGATCGCCGCCGGCAGGGTGCGCGGGCGCGCGCCGGCCACCCAGTGGGCGAGGGTGGGGGAGGACGCGGGGGCGGGCGACGCGGACGGCATGGTCACCGATTCAAGCACCGCGGGCCGCCAGTAGCCTGCCGGGGTGTCCTCCCTGCGCCCCGTCGCCGGCCCGCCGGCCTCCGTCGTCGAGGCCCTCGCCGCCTGGCTGGAGGCCCCCGCGGAGCCCGAGCCGTTGATCGTCGAGACCTCCGGCTCCACCGGTAGCCCCAAGCGCGTCGTGCTGTCGCGCCGGGCCGTGCGCGCCTCCGGCGAGGCGACGGCTGCGGTGCTCGGGGCCCGGGGGCAGTGGCTGCTCGCCCTCCCCGCCACGTACGTCGCCGGCGTGCAGGTCGTCGCCCGCTCCCTGGCCGCCGGCCACCGACCCGTGCTGCTCGACGACCACCCCGGGTTCGCCGCCGCGGCGGCGGCCATGACGCCCGGCGTGCCGCACCTCGTCTCGCTCGTGCCCACCCAGCTGTTCCGGCTGCTCGACGACCCGGAGGCGACGGCGGCGCTGCGCGGGTTCCACACCGTCCTCCTCGGCGGCGGACCGATCGACCCCGAGCTGCGCGAGCGGGCGGCCGCCGCCGGCGTGCGGGTCGTCGCGACCTACGGCTCCGCCGAGACCGCGGGCGGCTGCGTGTACGACGGGTGGCCGCTGCCCGGCGTACGCCTGCGGCTCGAGGACGACGGCCGCCTCGCCGTCGCCGGGCCCACCCTCTTCGACGGGTACGACGGCGACCCCGCCCTCACCGCCGAGGTGCTGGTCGACGGGTGGTTCCGCACCTCCGACGCCGGGCGCCTCACCCCCGACGGCCGCCTCGAGCTGCTCGGCCGCGTCGACGACCTCGTGGTCTCCGGCGGCGTCAACGTGCCCACGCCCGTGGTCGCCCGCCGGCTGCGGGAGCACCCCGACGTCGCGGCGGCCGAGGTGCTCGGCGTCGAGGACCCCGAGTGGGGGCAGCGCGTCGTGGCCTGGGTGGTGCCGGCCGCCTCGTCGGGGGCTCCCGCGTCCGACCTCGACGCCCTGCGCGACTGGGTCGCCGCCGCGCACCCGCGCGCCTGGGCGCCGCGGCAGCTCGTGGTGATCGACGCCGTCCCCCTGCTGCCCAACGGCAAGACCGACCGGCTGGCGCTGCGGGGGATGGTGGAAGGATGAGGCTGCACGTCGTCGCGCTCGGTCTGCGCACCCGCTTCCGGGGAATCACCAGGCGCGAGGTCGCGCTCGTCGAGACCGAGGGGCCCGACGGGTCGAGCCGGTGGGGCGAGTGGTCGCCCTTCCTCGAGTACGACGCCCCCACCGCCGCGCCCTGGCTCACCTGCGCCGAGGAGGCCGCGGCCGGGGGGTGGCCCGCGGCGGTGCGGGACGCCGTACCCGTCAACGTGACGGTGCCCGCCACCGACCCGGAGACCGCGCACCGCATCGTGCGGTCCGGCGGCTGCACCACCGCCAAGGTCAAGGTGGCCGAGCGCGGCCAGACCCTCGCCGACGACGTGGCGCGCCTCGAGGCGGTGCGCGACGCCCTCGGCCCGGCGGGCCACGTGCGCGTCGACGCCAACGGTGGCTGGTCGCTCGACGAGGCCGTGCGCGCCGTCGGGGTGCTCGACCGGGCGGTCGGGGGGCTGGAGTACGTCGAGCAGCCGTGCGCGAGCGTGGAGGAGCTGGCGGCGCTCCGCCGCCGCGTCGACGTGCCGGTCGCCGCCGACGAGTCCATCCGCCGGGCCGCGGACCCCTACCGGGTCCGCGACCTCGAGGCGGCCGACATCGCCGTGCTCAAGGTGCAGCCCCTCGGCGGCGTCGCCGCCTGCCTGCGCATCGCCGAGGACATCGGGCTGCCCGTCGTCGTCTCGTCGGCGCTGGAGTCGTCGGTCGGCATCGCCGCCGGTGTCGCGCTCGCCGCCGCCCTGCCCGAGCTGCCGCACGCGTGCGGGCTGGCCACCGTGCAGCTGTTCACCGAGGACGTCGTGGCCGACCCGCTGCTGCCGGTCGACGGGATGCTGCCGGTGCGCTCCGTCGTACCGGACCCGGGGCTGCTGGAGCGCCACGCTGCGGCCCCCGACCGGCTGGCGTGGTGGGCTGACCGGCTCGCGGCCGTCGGCGCCGTGCGGCAGGATCGCCGCTCGTGACCGCGACCGTCGAGGGGCCCGAGCCCACCCCGGAGCCCCCGGCCGTGCTGCTCGCCCGCGCGGTCGTGGCCGCGCTGGTGCGCGCGGGGGTGCGGGAGGTCGTGCTGTCGCCCGGGTCGCGCAACGCCCCGCTGGCCTTCGCGGCGTACGACGCGGCCGCCGCGGGTGCGCTGCGCCTGCACACGCGCGTCGACGAGCGGACCGCCGGGTTCCTCGCCCTCGGGCTGACGCGGGGCGGGTCGCGGGCGGCCGTCGTGTGCACGTCGGGCACCGCCGCCGCCAACCTCCACCCGGCGGTGCTCGAGGCCGCCCACAGCGCCGTGCCCCTCGTCGTGGTGACGGCCGACCGCCCCGCGTCGCTGCGCGGCACGGGGGCGAGCCAGACCACCGACCAGGTGCGGCTCTTCGGCGACGCCGCCGCCTTCGGTGACCTCGTCGCGCCGGACGAGGTCGACGAGACGTTGCTCGCCCTCGCCGGCCCCGTGCAGCTGAACGTGCAGCTCTCCGGCGTGCTCGTGCCGAGCGCACCCTGGCCCGCCGCCGACGTGCCGGCGCCGCTGCCGCGGGAGACGGGTCGCTCGCGCCTCGGGTCGGCGTACCGCCGCGCGGTCGAGGACGGCTCGGCGCACGTGCTGCCCGCCGGCCCGCGCACCGTGGTCGTCGCCGGCGACGACGCCGGCCCGCCGGCGCGCATCCTCGCCGAGACCGCCGGCTGGCCGCTCCTGGCCGAGCCCAGCTCGGGGGCGCGGACGGGGCCGAACGCGCTGCGCGGCTACCGCCTGCTGCTCGACGGACCGCTCGGCGCCCGCGTCGAGCGCGTCGTCGTCGCCGGTCACCCCACGCTGTCCCGGCCGGTGACCCGGCTGCTCGAGCGCGCCGACGTCGAGGTCGTCTCCTGGCGCCACGCCGGGCGCTGGACGCGCCGACCGTTCCACGTGGCCGCCGAGCACGACGCGGTCGCCGCGCCCGCGCCGGACGGCGACGGGCCCGACCGCACCTGGCTGCGGGAGTGGCAGACCGCCGACCGCGCCGTCTCCCGGCGCCTCGACGCAGCGGTGGCCGCCGAGCCGGAGCTCACGCCGTACGAGGTCGCGGCTGCGGTCGCGCGCGCCCTGCCGGCCGGCGGGCTGCTCGTCGTCGGCGCCTCCAGCCCGATCCGCGACCTCGACGTCATGGCGACGCCGCCCCCGGCGGGCGAGCGGCGGCTCGTGCTCGCGAACCGCGGGCTGGCCGGCATCGACGGCACCGTGTCGACGGCGATCGGGGCGGCGCTGGGCCGGGACGGCTCGTCGCGCGCCCTCGCCCTGCTCGGCGACGTGACGTTCCTCCACGACGCGGGCGGCCTCGTGCTCGGCCCCCGGGAGGAGCGCCCCGACCTCACCCTCGTCGTCGTCAACGACGACGGCGGCTCGATCTTCACCATGCTGGAGCAGGGCGCCGAGCGACACGCCGACGCGTTCGACACCCTCTTCGGCACGCCCCACGGCACCGACCTGGCGGCGCTGTGCGCCGCGACGCGCACGCCGCACTGGCGGGTGGAGTCGCTGCCCGAGCTGGAGCACGCGCTCGCCTCCCCGGCGGGCGGGATCGAGGTCGTCGAGGTGCGGGTACGGCGCGACAACCGCCGCGCGCTCGACCTGCGGCTGCGCGGCCTGGCGGCCGAGCCGACGGAGTGATCCGGCTGGTGGAGCCGGCCCGCGCTCAGCCCTGCCAGGCGCCGATGAGGCGCAGCGCGTCGGCGGCGGGCGAGCCCGGCTCGGCCGTGTAGACCTTCAGCTTCTGGCCGGCGGCGCCGGGCACGTCGAGGGCCTCCCAGGTCAGGTCGAGCTCGCCGACCAGCGGGTGGCGCAGTCGCTTGGTGCCCCACGTGCAGTCGTGGACGCGGTGCTCGGCCCAGAGCCCGGCGAACTCCGGGCTGCGCACGCTCAGCTCGCCGACCAGCTCGTGCAGCGCCCGGTCGTCCGGGTGCAGGCCGGCGTCGGCGCGCAGCACCGCAGCGGTCGTCGCCGCGGACTCCTCCCAGTCGACGTAGCGCTCCCGCGCGACGGGGTCGAGGAACGTGAAGCGGGCCAGGTTGCGCTCGCGGAACGGCAGCGCCTCGGCGTCGAAGAAGACCTTGCGGGCCAGGTCGTTCATCGCGAGCACCTGCAGGCCGACGCCGTGCACGAAGGCGGGGCTGTCGGTCATCGCCGCCATCATCTTGTGCACGCCGGGGCGCACGCGCTGCGGCGGCGAGACGGTCTCCGTCGACACGGCGGGTGCGTCACCGGCCAGGGCGAAGAAGTAGGCCTGCTCCGCCGGGTCGAGGCGCAGCGCCCGCGCCACGCCCGTCAGCACGACCGAGGAGGGTGCGCCGGCGCGGCCCTGCTCGAGGCGGGTGTAGTAGTCGACGCTGACGCCCGCGATCCGGGCGACCTCCTCGCGGCGCAGCCCCTTGACCCGGCGGGTGCGGGTGAGCGTGTCGTCGCCGAGCGCGGACGCCGCGTCGGGGCGCACGCGCGCCCGGGCGGCGCGGAGGAAGTCGCGGAGCTCGGCCTGCGTCATGCGCCCATGCTGCCAGCGCGCGCGGTGTGCCCGGGGGTCGAGGGTGGTCCTGCCAGGGCCAGGCTCGCGGTCGGTGGGCCCGCCCGGCGACGGTTCACTGGAGGAGTCCCCCGATCCGACCCCGCAGGAGAGACACGTGCCGCAGACCGTCGACGCCCTCGTCACCACCGCCGCTCGCCAGCCCTTCGAGCGCTCCACCATCGAGCGCCGCGACCCCCGCCCGCACGACGTCGTCATCGACGTCGCCTACGCCGGCATCTGCCACTCCGACATCCACACCGCCCGCGAGGAGTGGGGCCCGGCGATCTTCCCGCTCGTGCCCGGTCACGAGATCGCCGGCACCGTCAGCGCCGTCGGCGAGGCGGTCACCCGGTACGCCGTCGGCGACCGCGTCGGCGTCGGCTGCTTCGTCGACTCCTGCCGCGAGTGCGAGAACTGCCGGGCGGGCGAGGAGCAGTACTGCCTGCGCGGCGAGGTCGGCACCTACAACGCCCGCGAGTACGCCGACGGCGCCCCCACGCACGGTGGCTACTCCCGCTCGATCGTCGTCGACGAGAACTACGTGCTCGGCATCCCCGAGGGCATCGGCCTGGACGTCGCCGCCCCGCTGCTGTGCGCCGGCATCACCCTCTACTCGCCGCTGCGCCACTGGGGCGCGGGCCCCGGCAAGAAGGTCGCGATCGTCGGCATGGGCGGCCTGGGCCACATGGGCGTGAAGATCGCCCACGCCCTCGGCGCGGAGGTCACGGTGCTCTCGCAGAGCCTGGCCAAGAAGGCCGACGGCGAGCGCCTGGGCGCGGACCACTACTTCGCGACCTCCGACCCCGCCACCTTCACCGAGCTCGCCGGCCGCTTCGACCTGATCATCAACACGGTGGCGGCCAACCTGCCGGTCGACGACTACCTCGCGCTGCTGCGCGTCGACGGCACGATGGTCAACGTGGGCGCCCCCGAGAGCCCCGACACCTACCGGGCGTTCTCGCTCATCATGGGGCGCCGCAGCCTGGCCGGGTCGAAGATCGGCGGCATCCACGAGACCCAGGAGATGCTCGACTTCTGCGCCGAGCACGGCCTCGGCGCCGAGATCGAGACGATCGGCGTCGACGACGTGAACGACGCCTGGGACCGCGTGGTGGCCAGCGACGTCCGCTACCGCTTCGTCATCGACATCGCGTCGTTCGACTCCTGAGCGGTCGCGGTACCGCTCAGGCGACCGGCTGCTCGTCCCGACGCCGCACCAGCCGCACCTCGAGGGCGTCGATGCTCGCGTCGTGCGTGCTGGTGCCGTCGGGGACGAAGCCGTGGCGGGCGTAGAACCGGTGCGCCCGCGGGTTGTCGGCCAGCACCCACAGGCAGGCCGGCTCGTCGCCCAGCGCCGCCGCGAGCAGGGCGTCCGCGACGCCCGTGCCCCAGGCGTCCCGGCGCACGTAGATCGCGCCCAGCTCCCGCGCGGTCGGGGCGTCGTCGTCACGGGCCGGCCCGGCCACGGCGAACCCCAGCAGCGCCTCGGTGGCCGCGTCCCGCCGTACCGCGAGGTGGACGCCCTGCTCGACCAGCCGCTCCCACAGCGCGACCCGCTGCGGGTGACGGGCGAGCACCCGGTCGAGGTGCTCGTCGGCGATCAGGCCCCGGTAGCCCTCCTCCCAGCAGGTCGCGTGGAGGCGGGCGCCGGCCTCGGCGTCGGCGGGGGTGGCGCGGCGCAGGCGCACGTCGGCGGGGAGGGTCACGGGTCCATCCCACCGTGGCCGCGCCGGTGCCCGCCACCCGTTTCCCGGCCGGTCCCGTCCGCCTAGGGTGGCCGCATGGCGAGTGTGTGGATGGACTTCGACCGCTCCGAGGTGGAGGAGGTCGTCGGCCCGCTGCCGGACGGCCTGACCTACGCCCGCTTCGACGGCGAGCACGAGCCGGACGGGATCGACGAGGTCGAGTTCTACGTGCCGCCCTACTTCGGGAAGGCCGACCCCGCGATCGTCACCCGCATGCCGGCGCTGCGTGTCGTGCAGGCCCCGAGCGCGGGCGTCGACCACCTGCTGGGCGTCGTGCCCGAGGGCGTCGCCCTGTGCCGCGCCGCGGGCGTCCACGACCCCGGTACGGCGGAGCTCGCCGTCGCTCTCCTCCTGGCCGCCCAGCGCGACCTGCCGCGGTGGTTCGCCCAGCAGCAGCGGGGCGAGTGGAGCCAGGCCAACGACGGCCCGTCGGTGGCGGACCGCCGGGTGCTGATCGTCGGCTACGGCTCGATCGGGGAGGCGATCCACCGCCGGCTCGAGGGGTTCGAGTGCGAGGTCGTGCCGGTCGCGACAAAGGCGCGCACGGGCCCGCACGGGCCGGTGCACGGGGTGGACGAGCTGCCGACGCTGCTGCCCACGGCGGACGTCGTCATCGTCGTGACGCCGCTGACGGACGCCACCCGCGGGCTCGTCGACGCGGACTTCCTGGCGGCGCTGCCCGACGGCGCGCTGCTGGTGAACGTGGGGCGCGGCAAGGTCGTGGACACCGAGGCGCTCCTGGCGGAGCTGTCCACGGGGCGCCTGCGGGCGGCGCTCGACGTGGTCGACCCCGAGCCGCTGCCGGCCGACCACCCGCTGTGGTCCGCGCCGGGCACGATCATCACGCCGCACGTGGCGGGCGGGACCACCGCCATGCGCCCGCGGCTGTTCGCGATCATCGCGGAGAACCTGCGCCGCCACGTCGCCGGCGAGGAGCCGCTGCACGCCGTCGCTCGCTGAGGTTTCCCCGCTCGAGCGGGGAAACCGCGCCGAGGTCAGACCAGGTGCGGGTCGTCGACGGGGAAGCCGCTCAGCTGCCCGGCGATCGACGTGCCCAGGTGCGCGTGCTCGTCCGGCGGCACCGGGGCCTGGGCGTCCGGGTCGTACTCGTCGAGCGAGGGCAGCCCGGGCACGTCGTGCGGGGGGCCGTCCTCCGCCGCGACAGCCGAGAAATCCACCTGCAGTTCACCGTGCGTTTGCTTCATGGACCCACGGTACCCACCGCGTCACGGCGCACCCACCCGTCCGCGCAGCCGCAACCGCACACCGCGGACGGCCAGGCCCAGCGCCACGACCGCGGCCCCGGTGACCACGGACGCCGGCGGCAGCACCAGCGCCAGGCCGAGGCAGCCCACCGCGCCCACGACCGGCACGACCCCCGGTCGTCCCGTCCGTCGCCGCTGCATCGCGCCCGCGGCCAGGTTCGCGACCAGGTAGTAGAGCAGCACGCCGAACGAGCTGAACCCCACCGCCTCGCGCAGGTCGAGCGTCAGCACGAGAACCACCACGACGGCGCCGACGAGCAGCTGCGCGCGGTGGGGCACGTCGTACCGCGGGTGCACCCCCGCCAGGTATGCCGGCAGCTCGCCGTCGCGGGCCATCGCCAGGCCGGTGCGGGAGATGCCGGCGAGCAGGCCGAGCAGCGCGCCGAGCGAGGCCGCCGCCGCGCCCACCACGACGAGCGGCACGGCCCAGTCGGCGCCGGCCCCGTCGACGAGGGCGCGCACCGGGGCGGGGGAGTCGGCCAGGCGCTCGGGCCCGAGCCCGCGCAGCAGCGCGACCGCGAGCACGACGTACACCACCAGCACGAAGCAGAACGCCAGCGCGATGGCCCGCGGGATCGTGCGTGCCGGGTCGCGCACCTCCTCGCCGAGGGTGGCGACGCGGGCGTAGCCGGCGAACGCGAAGAACAGCAGGCCGGCGGCCTGGGCGACGCCGTGCGCGTCGAGCTCACCGCCGAGGAGCTCGCCCGTCGTGCCCGCGGGGTCCGTGGCGAGCAGCCCGAGCCCGGCGGCGGTCAGCAGGCCGAGGAGGGCGATGCTGACGATGACACGCGCGGCGCGGGCGGTGCGCGTCGCGCCCGTCACCGCGACGAGGGTCAGCAGGGCCACGGCCGCGGCGGCCAGGAGGCGGCGGGCGGTGGGCTCACCGGGCAGCACGTACGCCGCGAACGCCGTCGCCATCGCCGCGCAGCTGGCGGTCTTGCCGACCACGAAGCACCAGCCCGCGGCGTACCCCCACCACTCGCCCAGCTCCGCGCGCCCGTAGACGTAGGTGCCGCCCGAGGAGGGGTGGCGGGCAGCGAGCCGCGCCGACGACGACGCGTTGCACCAGGCGACCACCGCCACCAGGGCCAGGGCGAGCAGCAGCCCGCCGCCGGTGCCGGCCGCCGCGGTCGCCGGCGCGAGGACCGTGAAGGCCCCCGCCCCGACCATCGAGGCGATGCCCAGGGTCGTCGCGTCGGCCAGGCCCAGTCGTCGCTGCACGGGCGGATGGTGGGGGGCGCAGGTGAACGGAAGGTACGGCGCCCGCCCGCCGGCCCCGGGCTATCGTCGCGGGCATGCGCATCACCAAGTTCGGCCACGCCTGCGTGCGGATCTCCGAGGGCGGGAGCAGCGTCGTCGTCGACCCCGGTGCGTTCACCGAGCGCGAGGCCGTCGAGGGGGCCACCGCCGTGCTCGTCACCCACGAGCACGCCGACCACCTCGACGTCGAGCACCTGCGCGCCACCGACGCCCCGATCTGGACGATCGGCGCCGTCGCCCGGGCCATCGCGTCCCAGGCGCCCGACGTCGCCGAGCGGGTCGTGGTCGTCGCCCCCGGCGAGGCCTTCGACGCCTCCGGCGTGGCCGTCCGCGCCGTCGGCGAGAAGCACGCCGTGATCCACCCCGACTACGACCGGTTCGACAACTCGGGCTACCTCCTCGAGGTCGGGGGGCGTCGCGTCTTCCACCCGGGCGACGCGCTGACCGGCCCCGGGGAGCCCGTCGACGTGCTCCTCGCCCCCGTCAGCGCGCCGTGGCTGCGCATCGGCGACGCCGTCGACTTCGCGCGCGAGGTCGGGGCGCCCACGAGCCTCGCGATCCACGACCGCGTCTATTCCGACCTCGGCCTCGGCATGGCCGACCAGCACTTCCGCGCCCTGCTGGGCGAGGGCCAGGAGTGGGTCCGCCTGCCCGACGGCGCCGACCTGCCGTGAGGCGCGGCCGCGCGGTGGGCGCTGGCCCGGCGTGCCGCCGTACCGCCTCCGTCATCTGGACGTGAGCGGTCTCGCACCCACCCGCCTGGGAGAATGGGCGGCTGGTAGTTAGCCTGGCCTAACCCCGTGTGTCGTCTGGAGGAAGAGAAATCGTGCGTCCCATCCGTGTTGCCGTCGTCGGCGCCGGCCCCGCTGGCATCTACGCCGCCGACATCCTGACGAAGGAGCACGACGGCGCGAAGGTCGACGTGTTCGACCGGCTGCCCGCGCCCTACGGCCTGGTCCGCTACGGCGTCGCCCCCGACCACCCGCGCATCAAGGAGATCATCAAGGCCCTGCGCCGGGTGCTCTCCCGCGACGAGATCCGCTTCATCGGCAACGTCGACTTCGGCACCGACCTGAAGCTGGAGGACCTGCGCCAGTTCTACGACGCGGTCATCTTCGCGACCGGCGCCATCTACGACCGCGACCTCGCCATCCCGGGCATCGAGCTCGAGGGCTCGTACGGCGCGGCCGACTTCGTCTCCTGGTACGACGGGCACCCCGACTACCCGCGCGACTGGCCGCTCACGGCCGAGTCGGTGGCGGTCATCGGCGCCGGCAACGTGGCGCTCGACGTCGCCCGCGTGCTGGCCAAGCCCGCCGACGAGCAGCTGACGACCGAGATCGCCGACAACGTCTACCAGGGCCTGAAGGCGAACCGCGCGACCGACGTCCACGTCTTCGCCCGCCGCGGCCCGGCGCAGATCAAGTTCTCGCCGATGGAGCTGCGCGAGCTCTCGCACTCCCCGAGCATCGACGTGCTCGTGGACGAGGAGGGCTTCCAGATCGACGACGCCGGCCAGGCCGCGATCCAGAAGACCAAGAGCGTCAAGCTCGTCGTGGACACGCTGCTGAAGTACGCCGAGGCCGAGCCGACCGGCGCCCCGCACCGCATCCACATCCACATGTGCCAGGCCCCCGTCGAGGTGCTCGGCGAGGACGGCAAGGTCGTCGCGATCCGCACGGAGAAGACCGAGCTCGACGGCACGGGCAACGCGGTCGGCACGGGCGAGTTCGTGGACACGCCCGTGCAGGCCGTCTACCGCGCGGTGGGCTACCGCTCGTCGGCGCTGCCCGAGGTGCCCTTCGACGACACCGACCACGTGATCCCCAACGCGGGCGGTCGCGTGCTCGACCTCGACGGCAACCACATGACCGGCACCTACTGCACGGGCTGGGTCAAGCGCGGGCCCGTCGGCCTCATCGGCCACACGAAGTCCGACGCGCAGGAGACGATCACCAACCTGCTCGCCGACCTCGACACGACGCCCGAGCCGGTGCAGACCGAGCCCGACGCGATCCTGCGCCACCTCACCGACCGCGGCGTCGACCACACCTCGTGGGAGGAGTGGGTCACGCTCGACGCCCACGAGGCGTCGCTCGGCGAGGCCGCCGGCCGTGAGCGCATCAAGGTGGTCCCCCGCGAGGACATGATCCGCCACTCGCGCGGCTGACCCCTCGACGTACGACGCAGCCCCCGACCGCACCGCGGTCGGGGGCTGTGGTCGTCCGGGGCTGAGGGCGATCAGCCGCCGAGCGCGTGGCGCACGGGCTCGAGCTTGGCCTGGCTCTCGGCGAGCTCGGCGGCGGGGTCGGAGCCCGCGACGATGCCGCAGCCCGCGAACAGCCGCACGCGCCCGCCGCCCTCGCCCGGCGCGGGCTGCTCGACCTGGGCCGAGCGCAGCGCGATGCCCCACTCGCCGTCGCCGGAGGCGTCCATCCAGCCGACGGGTCCGGCGTACCGGCCCCGCTCCATGCCCTCGATCCACGCGATGAGCGCGGTCGCCGCGGGCGTCGGGGTGCCGCCGACGGCGGCGGAGGGGTGCAGCGAGGCAGCGAGCCCCAGCGAGGTGACGGAGGCGTCCTCGGGCACCACCCCGGTGACGTCGGTGGCGAGGTGCATGACGTTGGGCAGGTGCAGCACGAACGGCGACTCGGGCACGTTCATCGACGAGCAGTGCGGCTCCAGCGCGTCGGCGACCGACCGCACGGCGTACTCGTGCTCCTCCAGGTCCTTCGACGAGCGGGCCAGCTCGCCGGCGAGGCCGGCGTCGCGCACCTCGTCGCCGGTACGGCGGATCGTGCCGGCCAGCACGCGGGAGGTGACGAGCCCGCGCTCGCGACGCACCAGCATCTCGGGCGTCGCACCGAACAGGCCGTCGACGTGGAAGGTCCAGCAGGTCGGGTACGCCGCCGCGAGGCGCCGCAGCGGCCACCGGACGTCCAGGGGCTCGTCCAGGCGCGCCACCACGTCGCGGGCGAGCACCACCTTCTCGAGGTCGCCGCCGTCGATGCGCGCGACCGCGTCGGCCACGACGGCCTCCCAGTCACCCTCGGAGAGGGCGCCCGGCCCGAACGCCAGCCCCTGCGGGGCGGACGGCGGCTCGGCGACACGGGTGGCCGGGACGCCGATCGTGTCGCGGCCGATCGTCGTCAGCCACCGCTTCCCGCCGCGCTGGCCGACGAGCACGCGCGGGACGACGAGCGTCGACGTACCGGGGTCGTCGGCGAACGCGAAGGTGCCGAAGGAGACGAGGCCCGTGCCGGGCGTGCCGACCTCGTCGCGCACGACGGCGCGCGCCGCCAGGCGGCTCCACCAGCGCTCCGCCTCGGCGAAGCGGGTGGCGCCGGCCGTGGTGATGGAGGCCGCGGTGCCCCACCCGACGAGGCCCTCGCCGCCGCGCAGCCAGGCGAGCGCGCCGTCGGCGGGGAGCAGGTCGACGAGGGGCGCCTCGGTGCCGGGCCCGGTCTCGAGCGCCACGGTCCGCACGACGAGCGGCAGCACGGCGTCGGCCGGGAGCGCGTCGTGGTTCCTGGGCTCGGGGGCTCGCGTGGTCATCCGCGCCAGGGTACTGCGGCCCCGAGCACCCCCTCCCCACGGCAGGCGTTGCTACCGTCACACGTCGTGCCCTCCCCTGACTCCCGCGCCGTCGCCACGCTGAAGCGCAAGGACTCCGTCCTCGCCGCGGTCGGCGGCCTCGTCGCCCTGCTCCTCCTCGTCGTGCTCGCCGTCGTGCTCCCGAGGCTGGTCGAGGACGGCGGCAGCGCCGCCGGGGCCGGCGGCATCGCGGGGGAGGGCGGGGACGGCGCCGAGGGCGGTTCGGGCGACGGTTCCGAGGGCGGGTCCGCAGGTGGGGCGGGTGACCTCGTGCTGCCGCAGGACGTCGGCCGGTGGACCTCGCTGACCGCCGTGCTCGAGGAGGAGGGCGACCCCGAGCAGCTCGCGCAGGTCGAGGAGTCGTGGGCCTACGCCGACGCGCAGCTCGTCGAGCAGGCCGGGGTGCCGGCCGACGCCGAGCGCTACCTCGACCTCAGCAGCAGCGCGCTCGTGGCGATCCAGGCCTACCGCGGGCCCGACGGCCCGCTCGTGCCCGCGACGCTCCAGGACCCGGAGTCGGGCCAGGCCCGCCTGCTGCTCGCCGAGTACGGCGACGTGGAGTGCGTGCTCGACGTGGTCTCCGGCGAGGTGTCGCCGACTCCGCAGGTGCAGGAGATGCAGTGCCGCCGCACCTCCGACGACCTCACGGTCCGCGCGTTCGTGCTGAGCCTCGCCGACGGCGAGGCCGTGCAGTCGCTCGTCGACGGGATCTGGACCGAGCTCTCCGCCTGACGGGCGCGTCCGGCGGCGACGTAGGCTTGGCGATCGTGGCCCGCGCAGAGCTCGACAAACGACCGACCGACGTCCGCCGCATGTTCGACGAGGTCGCGAAGCGCTACGACATCACCAACGACGTGCTGTCGCTGGGCCAGGACCGCCGCTGGCGTCGGGACGTGTTCCGGGCGATCGACCCGCGACCGGGTGACCTCGTGCTCGACCTGGCCGCCGGCACCGGCACCTCGAGCGCCCCGTTCGTCGGCGCGGGCGCCGTGGTCGTGCCGTGCGACTTCTCCCTCGGCATGCTGCAGGTCGGCAAGGAGGCGCGCCCCCACCTGCCCTTCGTGGCCGGCGACGCGACCCGCCTCCCGTTCGCCGACGACAGCTTCGACGCCGTCACGATCTCCTTCGGGCTGCGCAACGTCGTCGACCACGCCGCCGCCCTCGCGGAGATGCACCGCGTCACCCGCCCCGGCGGCACGCTCGTGGTCTGCGAGTTCTCCCACCCGACGTGGGCGCCGTTCCGCACCGTGTACGTCGAGTACCTGATGCGCGCCCTCCCGCCCGTCGCCACCGCCGTGTCGTCCTCGCCGGACGCCTACGTCTACCTGGCCGAGTCCATCCGCGCGTGGCCCGACCAGGAGCGGCTCGCGGGCGTCATCGGCGACGCCGGCTGGTCCGGCGTCGAGTGGCGCAACCTCTCGGGCGGCATCGTCGCCCTGCACCGCGCCACCGCCTGATCCCCCTCCTCCCGCCTCCGCCGCCGACCCCGTCGCCGGACGTCATGCGGACCGTGCGCCCGGGGCCACCGATCGCATGACGTCCCCCGGGTACGGCGCCGCCCGCCGCCCGCGAGGCCGGCGCGCACCCCGCAATTACCCCACTCGGCCGTGCTGTAAATGGCCAGGTCACGGCCCGGTCACGCCCGGCGCGTGGGGGGTCGCGCTCGTCGGGCCCGAGGTCTATGGTGTGACGCGCGCCACCATGTGATTCGTTTCACAAGGTCACGAGCGCGCTCGCGACGCCCCCCTCGGACGGGGCGCGCGACGGACGGAGGGAGGGTGGCCGTGGGGCTCTACGCACCGGTGCTGGCCCTGCTGGCCTTGGCCGGCGGGTTCGCGATCTTCTCGGTCGTGGTGAGCACGATGACCGGCCCCGGCCGCTACAACCGGGCGCGGCTGGACTCCTACGAGTGCGGCATCGACCCGACGCCCCAGCCGCTCGGCGGCGGGCGCATCCCGGTGAAGTACTACACGGTCGCGATGACCTTCATCATCTTCGACGTCGAGATCATGTTCCTCGTCCCGTGGGCGGTCCACTTCGACCAGCTCTCGTGGTTCGGCCTCCTCGCCGTCCTCCTCTTCCTCTTCAACATCACGCTCGCCTACGCCTATGAATGGCGCCGCGGCGGACTCGACTGGGACTGACGACATGGGCATCGAGGAGAAGCTCCCCAGCGGGGTGCTGCTGACCACCGTCGAGGGCGTGGCGGGCTACATGCGCAAGGCCAGCTTCTGGCCGGCGACCTTCGGGCTCGCCTGCTGCGCGATCGAGATGATGACGACCGGCGGTCCGCGCTACGACCTCTCGCGCTACGGCATGGAGGTCTTCCGGGCCAGTCCCCGCCAGGCCGACCTGATGATCGTCGCGGGCCGGGTGAGCCAGAAGATGGCGCCGGTCCTGCGCCAGATCTACGACCAGATGGCCGAGCCCAAGTGGGTGCTCGCCATGGGCGTCTGCGCCAGCTCGGGCGGCATGTTCAACAACTACGCGATCGTGCAGGGCGTCGACCACGTCGTGCCCGTCGACATGTACCTCCCCGGCTGCCCGCCGCGCCCCGAGATGCTCATCGACGCGATCCTCAAGCTGCACGACCAGGTGCAGCACACGAAGCTCGGCGCCAACCGCGCCGCTCAGGTCGCCGAGCTCGAGACGGAGGCGCTCAGCGCGCTCCCGACCGAGGAGCAGAAGGGCCTGCTGCGGTGAGCGACGCCCGCACCGAGGGCGAGCGGCACCTCGCCCGCACCGAGCCGCAGGCCGACCCCCGCGGCCACCAGGACGGCGCCGACGTGCGGGGCCGACGTACCGGCATGTTCGGGGTGCGCGGCAGCGGCGACACGTCCGGGTACGGCGGCCTGCAGCGCACCGTGGTCTTCCCGCCCCCCGCCGAGCGCCCGTACGGCGGGTGGTTCGACCACTGCGTCGACACCCTGCTCGCGCGGGTCGGCGACCCGGCGGCGGTGGCGTCGGTGGTCGTGCACCGCGGCGAGCTGACGCTGCACGTGCGCCGCGAGCACCTCCCGGCCGTGGTCCGCGTGCTGCGCGACGACCCCGACCTGCGCTTCGAGCTGTGCTCGGGCGTCAGCGGGGTCCACCACCCCGAGGACGTGGGCGCCGAGCTGCACGCCGTCTACCACCTGCTCTCGATGACCCACAACCGCCGCGTGCGCCTCGACGTCTCCTGCCCGGAGGGCGACCCCCACGTGCCGAGCATCGTCGCGACGTACCCGACGGCCGACTGGCACGAGCGGGAGACGTGGGACTTCTTCGGCATCCAGTTCGACGGCCACCCGGCGCTGACGCGGATCCTCATGCCGGACGACTGGCCGGCCCACCCCCAGCGCAAGGACTACCCGCTGGGCGGGATCCCGGTGGAGTACAAGGGCGGGACGATCCCGCCGCCCGACGAGCGGAGGTCGTACAGCTGATGACCGCCACCACGCAGGGCGACCCGTACGCCGCGGGCGCGGGCCGCGACGCCGCGGGCGGGCGGGGCGACCGGGTCTTCACCGTCACCGGACAGGACTGGGACGAGGTCGCCGGGGCGCTGGGCGCCGACGGCGACGCGGAGCGGATCGTCGTCAACATGGGTCCGCAGCACCCCTCCACCCACGGGGTGCTGCGCCTCATCCTCGAGCTCGAGGGCGAGACGGTCACCGAGGCCCGCTGCGGCATCGGCTACCTCCACACGGGCATCGAGAAGAACATGGAGTTCCGCACCTGGACCCAGGGCGTCACGTTCTGCACCCGGATGGACTACCTGTCGCCGTTCTACAACGAGGCCACCTACTGCCTCGGCGTCGAGCGGCTCCTCGACATCGAGGACGAGGTGCCGGAGAAGGCGCAGGTCATGCGGGTGCTCCTCATGGAGCTGAACCGCATCTCGTCCCACCTCGTCGCCATCGCCACGGGCGGCATGGAGCTGGGCGCGCTCACCGTCATGACCGTCGGCTTCCGCGAGCGCGAGCAGGTGCTCGACCTCTTCGAGCTCATCACCGGGCTGCGCATGAACCACGCCTTCATCCGCCCCGGCGGCGTCGCGCAGGACCTGCCGGACGGCGCGCTCGACGCGGTGCGGGCGTTCGTCGCGCTCATGCGCAAGCGGCTGCCGGAGATCGCCACGCTCTGCAACGCCAACCCGATCTTCCGGGCCCGCCTCGAGGGCGTCGGCTACCTCGACCTCGAGGGCTGCCTCGCGCTCGGCATGACCGGACCGGTGCTGCGCTCGACCGGCTACCCCTGGGACCTGCGCAAGACCCAGCCGGTCTGCGGCTACGAGACCTACGACTTCGACGTGCAGACCTGGGACACGGCCGACTCCTACGGCCGCTTCCGCATCCGCGTCAACGAGATGTTCGAGAGCCTGCGCATCGTCGAGCAGTGCGTCACCCGGCTCGAGGGGCTCGTCGGCGCCCCGGTGATGGTCGCCGACAAGAAGATCGCCTGGCCCAGCCAGCTCTCGATCGGCAGCGACGGGCAGGGCAACAGCCTCGACCACATCCGCCACATCATGGGCGAGTCGATGGAGGCCCTCATCCACCACTTCAAGCTGGTGACCGAGGGCTTCCGCGTGCCGGCCGGCGAGGCCTACGTGCCGCTGGAGTCGCCCCGCGGCGAGCTCGGTGCCCACGTCGTCTCCGACGGCGGGACGCGCCCCTACCGGGTCCACTTCCGCGACCCGTCCTTCACCAACCTGCAGGCGACGAGCGTGATGAGCGAGGGCGGCATGGTCGCCGACGTCATCGTCGCCATCGCCTCGATCGACCCCGTGATGGGAGGCGTGGACCGATGACCGAGGTCACGGGCGCCGGGACCGGGCCGCTGGACGCGGCCGCCACCTCCGACGGCACCGCCCTGGACGCCAGCCTGGACGCCACGACCCTGGGCGAGCTGCGGCAGATCGCCGCGCGCTACCCGCAGGGCCGCTCGGGGCTCCTGCCGATGCTGCACCTCGTGCAGTCGGCCCAGGGGCGCATCACGCCGGCGGGCATCGAGGCCTGCGCCGACGTGCTGGGCCTCAGCCCGGCCGAGGTCAGCGGGGTCGCGACCTTCTACACGATGTACAAGCGCCGCTCCGTCGGCGACTACCACGTCGGGGTCTGCACGAACACGCTCTGCGCGGTCATGGGCGGCGACGAGATCTTCGCGACGCTGCAGGACCACCTCGGCATCGGCAACGACGAGACCACCGACGACGGCCGCATCAGCCTGGAGCACGTCGAGTGCAACGCGGCCTGCGACTACGCCCCCGTCGTGATGGTCAACTGGGAGTTCGTCGACGACCAGACGCCCGAGAGCGCCGTCCGCCTCGTCGACGACCTCCGCTCCGGCGCCGAGGTCCACTCCACCCGCGGTCCCCGCATCTGCACGTGGCGGGAGGCCGAGCGCGTGCTGGCCGGGTTCCCCGACGACCGCGCGGACGAGGGCCCCGGCGCCGGTACGGCGTCGCTCGCCGGCCTGCGCGTCGCCCGCGAGCGCGGGTGGGAGGCCCCCCGCAGCGACACCGACGCGCGCCGTACCGACGAGCACGCGGACTCCAGCGAGCAGGCCGCGGTCGCCGCGGACGAGCAGGCCGACACCGGCCGCGCCGAGACGGAGACGAAGATCGAGGAGGGGAAGGAGTGACCGCGATCCCGCCGCTCACCCCGGTGCTCACCGACAACTGGGACGACGAGCGCTCCTGGACCCTGGCGTCCTACGAGGCCCGCGGGGGGTACGACGCCCTCGACACCGCCTTCGCCATGACCCCCGACGAGGTGATCACGGCCGTCAAGGACGCGGGCCTGCGCGGGCGCGGCGGCGCCGGGTTCCCGACCGGCATGAAGTGGGGCTTCATCCCGCAGGACAACCCGAACCCGAAGTACCTCGTCGTCAACGCCGACGAGTCGGAGCCGGGCACCTGCAAGGACGTGCCGCTGATGATGGCGAGCCCGCACACGCTGGTCGAGGGAGTCATCCTCGCCGCCTACGCGATCCGGGCCCACCACGCCTTCATCTACGTGCGCGGCGAGGTGCTGCACGTGGTGAGGCGCCTGCAGCGCGCGGTGCAGGAGGCCTACCTGGCGGGGCACCTGGGCGTGGACATCCACGGCTCGGGCTACGACCTCGACCTCGTGGTGCACGCCGGCGCCGGGGCCTACATCTGCGGCGAGGAGACGGCGCTGCTCGACTCCCTGGAGGGCCGGCGCGGCCAGCCGCGGCTACGTCCGCCGTTCCCGGCGGTCGCCGGTCTCTACGCGAGCCCGACCGTCATCAACAACGTCGAGTCCATCGCCTCGGTGCCGGCCATCATCCGCAACGGCGCCGCCTGGTTCGCCTCGCTCGGCACGGAGAAGTCGAAGGGCTTCGTCATCTACTCGCTCTCGGGCCACGTCACCCGCCCGGGGCAGTACGAGGCGCCGCTCGGCATCACGCTGCGCCAGCTGCTCGAGCTCGCCGGCGGCGTGCGCGCGGGGCACCGGTTGAAGTTCTGGACGCCGGGCGGCTCGAGCACGCCGATCCTCACCGACGAGCACCTCGACGTACCGCTCGACTACGAGTCGGTCGGCGCCGCCGGCTCCATGCTCGGCACCCGGGCGCTGCAGATCTTCGACGAGACGGTCTCGGTCGTGCGCTGCGTGCTGCGCTGGACGGAGTTCTACAAGCACGAGTCGTGCGGCAAGTGCACGCCGTGCCGCGAGGGCACGTGGTGGCTCGTGCAGACGCTGGCCCGCATCGACGCGGGCGAGGGGCAGCCGGGCGACGTCGAGAAGCTGCTCGACCTCTGCGACAACATCCTGGGCCGCTCGTTCTGCGCCCTCGGCGACGGCGCGACCAGCCCGATCACGTCGGCGATCAAGTACTTCGGGGAGGAGTTCGAGGCCGGGATGCACACCCCCAGCCGCGAGCTGTTCCCGCCCGCGGCCTCGACGGCCTACGCCCAGGAGGTGGGGGTGTGACCCTGACACCGGACACCGCGACGGACCTCGTCACGGTCACCATCGACGGGGTCGCGGTGGCGGTCCCGAGGGGGACGCTCGTCATCCGGGCCGCGGAGCAGGTCGGCATCCACGTGCCGCGCTTCTGCGACCACCCGCTGCTCGAGCCCGTCGGCGCCTGCCGCCAGTGCCTCGTCGACGTGCCGGACGCCGGCAACGGCCGCGGGCTGCCCAAGCCGCAGGCGTCGTGCACCCTCGAGGTCGCCGACGGGATGGTCGTCAACACCCAGGCCACCTCGGGCGTCGCCGACAAGGCCCAGCAGGGCGTGATGGAGCTGCTGCTCGTCAACCACCCGCTCGACTGCCCGGTCTGCGACAAGGGCGGCGAGTGCCCCCTGCAGAACCAGGCGATGAGCAACGGGCGCGCCGAGTCCCGCTTCGAGGGCACCAAGCGCACCTTCCCCAAGCCGATCAACCTCTCGCCGCAGGTGCTGCTCGACCGCGAGCGCTGCATCGTGTGCCAGCGCTGCACCCGCTTCGCCGAGCAGGTGCCGGGCGACCCGTTCATCTCCCTGGTGGAGCGCGGGGCGCAGCAGCAGATCGGCATCGCCCCGGGCGCGCCGTTCCTCTCCTACTTCTCGGGCAACACCATCCAGATCTGCCCCGTCGGGGCGCTGACGAGCGAGCCCTACCGCTTCCGCTCCCGGCCCTTCGACCTCGTCTCCACCCCGAGCGTCGCCGAGCACGACGCCTGCGGCGCCGCGATCCGCGTCGACCACCGCCGCGGCGCGGTGGTGCGCCGCCTCGCGGGCGACGACCCCGACGTCAACGAGGAGTGGATCACCGACAAGGACCGCTTCGCGTTCCGCTACACGACCGCCCCCGACCGGCTGCGCTACCCGCAGGTGCGCGACGCCGACGGCTCCCTGCGTCCCGCGTCGTGGACCGAGGCGTTCGCCGTCGCCGCCCGCGGCCTCGCCGCTGCCCGCGACGCCGGTGGGGTCGGCGTGCTGCCCGGCGGCCGGCTGACGGTCGAGGACGCCTACGCCTACGCGACCTTCGCCCGCGTCGCCCTCGGCACGAACGACGTCGACTTCCGGGCCCGCCCGCTGGGACCCGACGAGGCCGACTTCCTCGCGAGCCACGTCGTGCTCACCCGCCCCGGCCACGGTGCCGTCACGACCGGCGACGTCGAGGGCGCCCGCACCGTCGTGCTCGTCGGGCTCGAGCCGGAGGAGGAGGCGGGGACGCTGTTCCTGCGCCTGCGCAAGGCGACGCGGAAGGGTACGACGGTGCTCGCCGTGGCGCCGTACCTCACCCGCGGCGCCCGCAAGCTGACGGCCGTCCACGTGCCGACCGCCCCGGGCGGCGAGGCCGCGGTGCTCGACGGCCTGGCCGCGCGGGCCGCGGACCTGGCCGGGAGCCCGCTGGAGGCCCAGGACGTGGTGCTCGTCGGCGAGCGGCTCGCCACCTCGCCCGGCGCGCTGGCCGCCGCGGCCCGCCTGGCCG